>DASZFO010000083.1 GCA_035939775.1 Pirellulales bacterium
GGCTTGGCCATGAACGGTGGGGTGCCTGGAGTGAACTTGGTTACGACGAACGCCACGAACAATCTCTACACCAATAATGGCGCATCGAATAACACGGCCGCCCAGCAGCTATTCGTTCCGGTCGCGTTCCTCGGGGCCAACACTGACCCGATGAACGTGACCCTCACTTACGCGCCGCCGAGCGCCGGCAATCTGAGCGGCACTCTGTCAGAAAAGATTGTCGACGCGAATAATGCGGCCAACACTTATACGACAGCCTATAACATCAATTTGGCGAACGTGCTGGGAAACGGCGCCGCGTATCTCGGATTCACCGGCTCGACCGGAGCTTCGAATGCGACCCAGACGATCGGCAATTTCTCGTACGCGGCCGGCGGCGGCTACGCGAACAACGTGAATCTCGCTGGAGGCGTCGCCACGACAATCGACATCGCCGGCGTTACCTCGAACAATCCAACAGTCGCAATGGGCCAACTGACCGTCGGCAGCGGGTCTTCGCAGCTTAATGTTACCGCCACCACGGTCAATGCCGCCGGTCTGGCCTACGGCCTGGCCTTTGGAAATACAACACTTTCGGGCGCGGTGACCTTTAACCTCGCTAATAGCGCGGGGGGCGGGAAGGCCACGCTGACGCTGGCCAACACCTCCGATGGCACGAGCCCCGGAAGCATTAACCTTTCGGGAACTGGCTCGCTCTTTTTAAGCGGCTACAACAGTTATAGCGGTGGGACCATGGCCGGCTCTGGGACCACGATTTCCGTCGCGAACAACGCCGCTCTCGGAACCGGCAGCGTTACGCTCTCGGGAGGCAGACTTCAGGCAGTGGGCGTGTCACCCGGCTCCGTTCCGATTGCCGGGACCGGCTGGAACCAAGATGTGATTTGGGCCCTTGGACAAACCGCGCCGACCGCCGCCAATGGGGCCGCGGCTCCGGCTTGGGGTCAACAGACTGCGGGCGGGCTGGACGGCAACAATTTCTTCTTCTATGCGGCCGCCACGCCCGGTTCCGTTGCCGGTAGTGGATTGGCCGCCGGCGGAACGATCGTGAGCGTCGCCAGCCAAATCAACCAGACGGGGTCTCCCAGCACCGTCTTTCCGAGCCTGAACACGACATTTCAGCTCCAACCCTTTGGGTCGACTACAGCCGGGGCACTCAATGTCTTGCAACTAGGCAACGGCACTTTCAATAACTTTATCGGCGCTTCGATCAATGAGACCAGCGGCGCGCTCGCGTTAACGAACCCGGCCGCGTTTAAGACGATCAGCGTGCTTTCAACGGTAGGAAGCGGGGCCGCCGGCATCGGCACCTACACGATGACGCT
Organism: Pirellulales bacterium; assembly: GCA_035939775.1. Classification (NCBI taxonomy): domain Bacteria; kingdom Pseudomonadati; phylum Planctomycetota; class Planctomycetia; order Pirellulales; species Pirellulales bacterium. Next base: position 1,323 of record DASZFO010000083.1, read on the forward strand.
GAACTTCAACAACGGAACGAGCCTGGTTGTCAATAGCTCGATGGCCCAACCCGGAACCACCGTGAACGCATCCAATCAGATCACCACATACGATTGGTTTGCTAACGCCGGAAGCGCTGGCTTTCCCACGACGGGCACCGGCTGGGCAATCGCCGGACTGGGACGGTACAACGGCGCGTTCAGTGGCACGAACTCCAATCCAAAGATGTTCGAACAAGACTTCGCCGTACCGGTCGCCGACCAGAACGTGCCGATCAGCTCCATTACATTCGGCTACGGAGGTTCGGGGGCCAGAGTCAATATTTTTGGCGTGAGCGGTGCAATCTCCTCGCCCGCGTACAACAACAACCTCAGCGTCACGGCCAGTTCTGGAATCGACGTGACGGGGCCGTCGGCCACGACGCTCTCCGGCGCGGTAAGCATCGGCAACACCGGCAGCACGGCACCGGTCACGCTCTCGATCACCGGCGGCAGCACGGGCGCCAATGCCGCATACAATCTATATTTGGGCACCTATCCCGGCGCGCCGCCGAGCGGCGCCGGCGTTGTCCTATCCAGCGGCGTCGCGTTGACCGGCGGCGGAACGGGCACCAACCAATACACTTTCGACGTGGCCAACAACGGCAGCGGCGTTGGCGCCCTCTACCTTGGTCCGCTCAACGATAACGGCAATGCCAGCACAGTCACGTTTCGAAATGCCGGAACCGTCGTGCTGAGTTATGCCGGCTCGATGGTCGCCGGTTCGGCGATCAACGTGGGTCCGGCGTCGGGCGGCCCGAATGGCGGCACGCTCCGCGTCGGCAATTCCAGCGGCTCGGCCACGGGCAACGCTGCGGTGAATGTCAATAGCGGCGGCACTCTCGCCGAGAGCGCGGGCGCTTCGCAGGGCATTGTCGCCGGTGCGGCCACGATCAAAAGCGGCGGCACGATTCTCGGCGCAAGCGGCACGCAACTCTTCACCGGCGGCGGGCTGACACTTCAGGGCGGATCCATTTCCAACTTCACGCTCGGCGCTTCGCCGAACGGAACAAACAGCGCCATGATTGCCACGAGCAGCGTGAGCGGAACCAGCCTTAGCATCACCGGCGCTCATACGATCAATCTCAGCGGCGCAAGCGTCCTGCCCACAATCGGAGGGACCTACGATCTATTCAGCTACACCGGCGCCGCGTTGACGACGACCGCCCCATCCGGGACGATGCTGAACTTCACTAACGGCGGTGGCGGCAGTATGACGCTCGGGGCGAGCCTGCCCCAGCCGGGGACGTACGTGTATTCACTTGCCAATAATTCGGCGCAAAAGCAGATTGATCTCATCGTGTCGATCTTGCAATTGACCTGGACCGGCCGGCTCAATGGCAACGGAGCGCCGGCCAACACTTGGGACACCGCGACGAACAACTGGTCCAACCAAGTTCCCGCGGCGGTCAACTTCACGACCGCTAGTGCGGTGAGGTTCCAGGACAAGAATCCGATCACCAACGCGCTTGTACCCAACACGAGCGGCAATGCCACCGTCAATGTTCAATCCGGCGGCATTCAACCCGCGAGCATCGAGTTCGATAATACGGGCGCGGCCAACGGCGGCGTGGATTATTTGATCACGGGCGGACCAATTGCCGACAGTTCCAGCCCGACCCCGCTGCTACTGGCCGGCAACGGAAGCGTCGGGGGCTCTGTGTTCTTGACCAGTTCTAACACCTTTAGCGGACCAATCAGCGTCACGCTCGGAACTTTGGCTTTGGAAAACGCCACGGCGTTGGGGAACAGCTCCGGCGCGACGGTCCTCGGGACCGGCGGCGCCATCCTGTTGCAACAAGCCGCCAGCGGCAGCCCTCTCACTTTCGGCGGCAAGCAGAACGGCGGCGGCACGATCGGCTTGACGCTCAGCGGCGCGGGGACGGCCGCCTATCCCGGCGCGCTCGCGAGCGGCACTGGAAACAACACGTATAGCGGCCCGATTTCTCTCGGCGCCGCCGCGACGATTGCCGCGATTTCGACTGCCGCCGGCGACGGCTTGACGCTCATCGGCGGAATCAACCTCGGCAGCGCTACATTGACCTTTGCCGGGGCCGGCAACACGACCGTGAGCACTAATCCAATCGCGGACGCCGGCAGCTCGGGGTCGATCGTCAAGGCGGGTGGCGGCACGTTGACTTTTACCACCGCGAATTCATTTTTCGGGGCAACGTCGATCAATTCTGGTAGCCTCGTTCTGCAAAACGTCAACGGCTTGGGCAACTCTTCGGGTGCGACCGTCGCATCCGGCGCGGCCTTGGTGTTGCCCACTGTCAGCGGCGTCGCGGCAACGTATGGCAACTTCACCAACGGGCTGGGCACAGTTCCCCTGACCCTCAACGGCTCCGGGGTGGCAAGTAACCCCATTGGCGCCTTGAGCAGCCTCGCCGGTATGAACACATATTCCGGCGCGATCGGCGTCGGCGCCAGCGGCGCCGCCACGATCTTCTCCGGCTCGACCGCCAATGGCGACCAGTTGACGCTCAATGGCGGCATCAATATCCCAGGCGGCGCGACGCTGACGGTTGCGGGCCCCGGCAATTCGAATATCGCTCCAAATCCTTCCAGCGGCACAGGCGCTATCGGCGGCAACGGCACACTGGCGATGAGCGGCACGGGAACCTTGAACATCTCCACGCTCAACAGCTCGTTCGGCGGCAATGCCGTGTTCAATAATGGAACGACTGTGTTCAGTTCGCTGAGCGCGCTCGGAACCGGGACCGTCATCATGAATTCGGGACGCCTGCGGCTCACTCCGTCGGCGTATGCAGTGGTGGGCTTTGGCGGCAACGGCGCCGGCTGGACGGTTAACAGCGCCGGAATCGCCAGCGCGCCGTTCCCCTCGGCCGATGTCCTTCAGTTGACCGACAACGGCGGCGGTGAAGCGCGGTCGGTTTTTTTTAATACGCCTCAGCCGATGGCGATCGGATCGACGGGTTTCACCGCCAGTTTCACCTACACCCCCTCGGGAACCATTGGGGCCGACGGTGTGGCTTTCATTCTTCAGAACGATTCGCGCGGCCCCTCGGCACTCGGCGGAGCCGGCGGATCGCTCGGATATAACGGGATCACGCCCGCGGCGGCGCAGGAAATAAATATCTACAATGGCCATGTCATCGGCACCAACTTCGTCACGGACGGAACGACCGGCACCTATAACTCGACCGCCCCGGTGAACGTCGGGAGCGGCGATCCCATCCATGTCGTTCTGTCCTATAATCCGACGACCAACGTGATCGCAGAAACCGACACCGACGTCGCGACAAATGCCACTTTCAGCACCACCTATCCCGGCGTCAATCTGGCGACCGTCCTTGGCGGCAACTCGGCCTATATCGGGTTCAGCGGGGCGACCGGAGGCGCTGTCTCCATCCAACAGATCAGCAACTTTGTCTATTCGATTCCCACTGGTGCGACCGCGTCGTACGGCAACAACGTCGTGCTTTCGGCCGGCTCAAATTCGACAATCGACCTCGCTGCCACCGCTACGACTTCCAACTTCAGCATGGGAACGTTGACGGTCAATGGAGGCGCCGCTTCCACGCTCAACGTCACCGCCGCTACCGCGCCCGCCGGACAAGCCTTTGGATTGACGCTCGGCGCGACCACGCTCAATTCAAACGTCACTTTCAACGTCGCAAACAACGGCGCCGGCCTTGGCAGTTTGACGTTAGGGGCCGTCAGCGGCGGCTTCGGCATCACGAACTCCGGCGCGGGAACGGTTGTCTTGGCCGCCGCCAACAGCTACACCGGCAACACAACCGTCAGCGGCGGCACGTTGAGGCTGGCCGATGGCAGCACCAATAATATCCCCAGCTCGCCGCTCATTGCCGTGGGCAGCAGCGGGCGTCTGGATGTCACCGGATTGGCCAATGGGAGTCTGGTTCTCGGCGCGGGCGCGATCGCTCAAACGCTCACCGGCGCCGGAACGGTTGCGGGCGACCTAACTGTTAGCGCCGGCAGCGCCATCGCCGGCGGAAGCGGTACGACCTTGACCGTTACCAACGGCATGACGCTGCAGGGCGGTTCGCTCGCGAACTTCGCTCTTGGTGCGCCGAACGGCTCGGGCAGCGCGGCAGCCGCCTTCGTCAACATCATCGGGGGCGGACTGACCGTCAACGGTGCCCACACCGTCGATCTTTCCGGCACGGCCCAAGTGGGCACCTACGACCTGTATGCGTTCACCAGCGGCGCGCCCACCGCCAACCAGTTCGGCATCGGCACGAACACGGCCGGCAATTTCAAATACACGATTAACGTCATCGCTAATCAGGAGGTCGATCTCGTCGTCGCCCGGATCGTCAGCTCCGCCGTCTGGAACTTCAACGGCAATGGCAACTACAACGACAACACGAAGTGGAGCCCTGCCTTATTGCCCAACGGCGTCGCCCTGACCGCCACGTTTGGAAACGGCATGTCGAACGTCGTCAACGCCCCGAACGTCACCGTGACGGCAGATGGAGCGGATGTCGCGGGGGCGCTTGTGTTTGCTAATACCAATGGAACCGGCTACATCCTGGGCAATGACGGTATCGCAGGACACGGCATCACGCTCAACAACAGCGGCGCCGGCGCCACCGTGAGCGTGGCCGCGGGCGTGACGGCGCCGCAGACGATCTTTGCAAACCTCACACTCGCGGAGAATACATCGTTCAATACGGCGACGAACACGTCGCTGTTGGTGAGCGTTGGCAGCATTGGCGAGAGCGGCGGCAGCCATAGCCTGACCAAGACCGGCGCTGGCCTGCTGACGATTGACACGCCCAGCAGCTACTCCGGCGGCACGATCGTCTCCCAGGGCACGCTGACGGTCACCGGCACCGGAAGCATTGGAACCGGATTGCTCGAAGTGGATGGTCTGGCTGGCAATGTTTCGGTCGTCAACCTTCAGAATAGTCAGACGGTGACCGCACTTTCTGGGAGCGTCTCCGGCGCCGGCGGGGCCGCGACTGTAAACGTCATTGCCGGCCAGACGCTCACTGCAAATCAGGCTTCCGGCAGCGCGACCTTCGCCGGCAGCGTGGCGCTGGCGGCTGGCGGCTCGCCTGCATCCGGCGCGGCGCTGGTGAAGTCGGGCGGCGGAACGGAGATCCTTACCGCCGCCCCTCAGCTCGGCAATAACACCGCCCTGAACGTCAGCGGTGGTACGCTCAGAATCAATGTTGCCTCCGGCTCGGCAAGCGTCGGCAGCGGAGTCACTTCGGCAGTCTCGGGCGCTGGCGTCTTGGAACTTGCCGGCGCCGTCTCGGCGCTCGGCACGGCGATCGTTGGCCATCGCGTCGATATCACAAACACCAGCACAGCGGCGGCAGGCGTGCTGGTCTCGGGCGGCAATCAGCAAGTTGGCGGCATAGACGGCTCGGGCAAAGTGCAAGTCAACGCCGGCGCGAGCCTCACGGCCAATCACATTACGGCCGGCGCCCTGGTGATCGGCGGAACGGCGGGCTCTCCAGCCACCGTCGTGATCGACGCCTCGGACGCGAGCGGCAATCCAACGGCCGAGACGAGCAGCTTGGCGTTGGCAGGCTCGCTTGCGCCGACGGCCCCCTTTGCCACTGGCACGCCGAACTCATCGAGTTTGTTTGTGTCCGCCGGCTCACCGGCACGCGGATCGAGCCTCGCCGGACTGGCACGGGACGCCGTTAACCCAGTCACCAGTCTGTCTTCCGTGCCCGAACCTTCCACGTGGCTGCTGCTGGCGATTGGGATGATAGCCTTTCTGTTGCCAACCTTGCTTCGGCATCTATGCCGACTGTGAGTCAGCGTACTTCTCACGCTGCTGAGCTTGTTTGCCGAATGGCAAAGTCGCTTCCCTCCACGCCAAGTTTCGTGGCATCCTGCGTAGGATTCGCGCGAACCTAGTCCCGCGGAAATGAAACCGTTATGATGGGCCGTTTCACGTTGCGACGTTTCCTCAGCTTGCTACTCGACTTATGAAAACCGACGAATTGCGCGAAAAGTACCTCTCGTTCTTCGAGAGCAAAGGGAGCCGCCGCCGGCCGAGCGACGTGCTCGTGCCCCGCTGGGACCCCTCGGTGCTCTTCACCCCGGCCGGGATGAACCAGTTCAAGGACCATTTTCTCGGCAAAGTCAAGCTGGAATTCACTCGCGCCACCACCTGCCAGAAATGCTTGCGGACCGGCGATATCGACAACGTCGGCAGGACGGCATACCACCACACGTTCTTCGAAATGCTGGGCAATTTCAGCTTCGGCGACTATTTCAAGCGCGAGGCGATCCATTGGGCCTGGGAATTCGTCACCGATCGCAAATGGCTCGGCATCCCAGCCGATCGGCTCACGGTGTCGGTCTATCTCGACGACGACGAGGCCTACAACATCTGGTACAAGGAAATCAAGCTCACGCCCGATTGCATCCAGCGGTTCGGCGAGAACGATAACTTCTGGCCGGCCAATTCTCCGAGCCAGGGCCCCGACGGTGTCTGCGGGCCGTGCAGCGAAATCTTCTACCATCCGCCGACGGGGGGCGAAGTCGAAATCTGGAACCTCGTGTTCACGCAGTTCAATCGTGTCGGCGATCCGCCCGATAACCTTCGCCCGCTGCCAAGCAAGAATATCGACACGGGCATGGGCCTGGAGCGCACGGCGTCGATGCTGCAAGGAGTCGATACCAACTACCACATCGATATTCTGCGGCCAATCGTCGAGGCGGCCGGCGAAGTCTGCGGAATGAAATACGACCCGCAGAGCGAAAACGGCCGCCGCTTGCGGCGGATCACGGACCACGTGCGGGCTTGCACCTTCGCCGTGCATGAAGAGGTTTATCCCGGCAGCGAGAAGCAGAAATACGTCGTCCGCCGGCTATTGCGGCGAGCCGTGCTCGATGGGCATCAGATGGGCGTTCACAAGCCGTTCCTGCATCAGCTCGTGCCGGTCGTCGCTCGGATGATGAAGCAGCCGTATCCAGAGTTGACCGACACAGTCGATCGCGTCGCGAGGGTCATCAAGACTGAAGAGCAGAATTTCCTCTCGACGATCGACGGCGGACTGGACAGGATCAAACGGCTTTTTGACGCCACGCGGCAGAGTGGCCGGGCGATGGTCTCCGGCCACGAGGCAGCCGAGCTATATACGACGCACGGCTTCCCGCCCGAGCTGCTCGAGACGCTCGCGGCAGAGCACAACTTCACCTTCGATTGGACGGGGTTTCAGAGCGAGATGGATGAGCACGGCAAGAAATCCGGCGGCGGCGCTCGCAAAGAGCTATTCAAGACCGGGCCGCTCGATCCGCTCAAGAAAGCGATGAGCGGCACGCAGTTCCTGGGCTATGAAACGGTCGAGGCCGAGGGAAAGGTCGTCGGCATCCTGGCGCAAGACCATCTCGTGGAAACGATCGGCGAAGATGGCCACGAGCGGCCGATCAAAATCGTGCTTGACCGCACGCCGTTTTATGGCGAAAGCGGCGGCCAAGTCGGCGACACGGGCGAGTTGGACGGTCCCGGAGTTCGCTTCGAGGTGCTCGACACGCAAAAGGAGGACGGCTTCATCTTGCACGTCGGCCATCTCCGCAAGGGGCGCTTGCAACTCGGCGCCGCCGTGACCGCGCGCGTGAATGTCGCCCGGCGGACTGGCATTCGCCGCGCGCATTCCGCCACGCACGTCCTGCACTACGCGCTGCAAAAATACCTCGGCGGCCATGCCCAGCAACAAGGATCGAAAGTGGATAACGATTGGCTGCGGTTCGATTTCGCCAATCCGTCGTCGGTGGCGACGGAGACGCTCGCGCGCATCGAGGCGGAAGTGAACGAACGCGTCGTCGCGGCCGATCCGGTGGGTTGGACGAACTTGCCGATTGCCGAAGCCCGCAAGGCCGGTGCCATGATGCTCTTCGGCGAAAAATATCCGGACGTCGTGCGAATGGTCTCGATGGGCGGGTTCAGCAAGGAACTCTGCGGCGGCACGCACGTGGACAACACCGGGCAGATCGGCCTGTTTCATATCGTCGGCGAGGAAAGCGTTTCTGCCGGCACGCGACGGATCACGGCCGTAACGGGCCAGGGAGCGCTCGAGCGGCTCCGGCAGGCGGAAGAGGCGCTCGCGGAAACGGCCGCGGCCCTGCGCGTGCCGGTCGGCGAGGTGCCCGCCCGCGCGGCCGCGCTGGTGAAAGAAGTGCGCGAGTTGAAGAAGCAGCTTTCCGCCGGCCCGCGAGCCGCGGAATTCTCCGCCGAAAAGCTATTGGCCGACGCGGGCCGAATCGGCGACGTGCCGATCGTCGTCGCCGAAACTCCCGGCGCCGATGCTCAAGGTATGCGGCAGTTGATCGATCAATTGCGAAAAAAGACCAGCCCGATCGCTGTCATGCTGGCCAGCCACGATGACGAAAAAGTGACGATCGTTGCCGGAATCACCCACGACCTGGAAGAGCGCGGCTTGAACTCGGGGCAATGGATCCGTTCGGCCGCCGAGGTCGTCGGCGGCAAAGGTGGCGGCCGCGCCGACATGGCCCAAGCCGGCGGCCGTCATCCCGAAAAGCTCGCCGAAGCGCTGGCCGCCGCGCGAGTCGAGATCGGAAAGCTCCTTCAACCGGCGTGACGCCGCAATCCCATACCAGAGTTTAGTCCACCGTCACAACAGCTTCTTCAGCGCCGCTAGTGCCGCATCATAGTTCGGCTCAGTGGTCACTTCTTTGACCAATTCCGAATACGCCACCTTGCCGTCCTTGTCGAGGACGAACACGCCGCGAGCCAAGAGCTTCAATTCGTCGATGAGCATCCCCCAATTCTTGCCGAAGTTGCGGTCCTGATAATCGCTGCCGACGCGCATCGACTTGATCGCTTCCGCCCCGCAGAACCGATTCTGGGCGAACGGTAGGTCGAGGCTCACGGTCAAGGCATTCACGCGGTCGCCCAGCGCCGTCAATTCTTGGTTGAATTTCTTCGTCTGAGTTGCGCACACGCCCGTGTCGAGCGACGGGACGACGCTGATGAACGACGGCTTCCCCTTGAGGTCGCTCAGCTTGATCGGTTTCAGGCCCCCTTCGAAATAGAAGACGGTGAAATCGGGGGCGGGTTGGCCGACCTTGACGGCCTCTCCCACCAGCGTCATCGGCGCTCCCTTAAATGTAACGGCACCCGAGCGTGACATAATTGGACCTCGTATGGTTACAGGGTTTCCGCAATGGAATGACATGACGACGAAGTGACAAGATGACATTTTGACCTCGCGTTGTCACCCCCTCGTCTTGTCACCATGTCATTTTGACCGGTCTGAAGGCGTTCAGCCGGGAAAACGGGGGTTGTCCCGGAACAAAAAAACCTCACAGTTTGCAGTATTCCGGGTCTTGGCAATGGTTTAAACTCGACGAGTCGTAACGCTTGTATCAAAAAGCGTTGCATTGCCATCTGAATTGCTTATGATAACGGGTTAAGGGGAGCACCTCTCACGGCCAGAGGGAAAAGGAGCGATCGGCCATGTTGGATACCTCATCGGGTCTGAAATTGGACGTCGAACGGGGTCCGGACTGGATATTTATTCGGGTGAATCCGCCGGACGGAATGTGGGACGATGCCCCGCCGTTGGCCGAGGCCATCTGGGCCATCTTGGAGCAGAGCTTTGTCTATCGAGTCGTGCTGGAACTCGATCAGATTCGGCTGCTCCGCAGTTGCGTCATCGGGCAATTGGTGATGTTGGCCAAACGGGTCCACGCCCACGACGGATTGCTTCGCGTTTGCGGTCTTTCGCCGCACAACCACGAAGTGCTGTTGGCCAGCCGCTTGAACGCGGTCTTGCCGAACTATCGCGACCGCGAAGAAGCGGTCATGGCCTCGCGACCGCATCCGCGGTGATTCGCGGAGCGGCGCGTGGTGAGCGGCAAGAAAGTCGGGGCGTTTGGATCGAAACGCCGGCGTATGGGCTACGCCCAGCTCACTTCAAGACGGTTTTCGATCTCTTCGACTCCCGCCAGGTTGCGCAGTGACTCCTGCGCCATCTGTTTGTGATAATACGACCGCACCGTGCCGCGCAATGTCACGCGCCCCTGGCTCGTTTCGAATCGCAGTTTGTGGGCGGAGAAAAAGGAGTTCTGCTCAAGTGCGTTTTGGATTTGAAAATCGATCGGAGACATGCGCCTTTCCCTGTCTAGCGGAACCGTTACGGCTAAGACGTGAGATCGGCGGTGAAAGAGGCGTGCGTTGAGATTAACTCTTACAAAGAATGGGCAATTCTATAAAATGCGAACGAATGTGACGGTCGTGCCATCGATTCGGCCGCGGGGCGTCCGCGATGTGCTAAGTGCCTATCCGAATACCGCCTGCGGAGAGGGGGACAGTCCCCGGCGGAATTCGGATAGGCTCTAAGCCCGATCGCCCGCGACGGACGCCCCTCGGTTAGTGCCGTCAACTCGCCAATTGCCACTTGTCCCTTCGCCACCTGCCCGATGCGTTCTCTTGGTCGCGTCCTACAAATGTTCGGGCTGGTCATCCTGCCTCTGGCGAGCCTGATGCAGCTAAGCGGCTCAATCTCGGTGGGAAGAATGCTTCAAATGCTCGCCGCCGGCGTTTGTGCCTTTGGAATTGGCTGGATTCTGACTACCTACCGTTGACCGTTTTGTTTTGACTTTGCTTCGGCGGTTGAAATCTCAGATCATTCATAGAACAATGCTTCCAGAGTTGCCCCAGTTCAAAACAGCCTCCGCGCCGAGTCCCCTCCGCATGAATCTAATCGAGCAAGAAGACCCTCAAGTCTGGGTCGCCATCGAAGATGAGATCGATCGTCAGCAGGACGGCCTCGAGATGATCGCCAGCGAGAATTACACCAGCCCCGCTATCATGCAGGCCGCCGGCAGCGTGCTGACCAATAAATATGCCGAGGGCTATCCGGGGCGGAGGTATTACGGGGGCTGCGAGCATGTCGATGTCGTCGAGAATCTGGCCCGCGATCGCGCGAAGCAGCTCTTCGGCGCCGAGCACGTCAACGTGCAGCCCCATTCCGGCAGCCAGGCCAACATGGCCGTTTACATGACGGCCGTACAGCCGGGCGATACGGTGCTGGGCCTCGACTTGGCCCACGGTGGCCATCTCACGCACGGGATGAAGCTCAATGTTTCCGGCATCCTTTACCATTTTGTCAGCTATGGTGTGACCCGCGACACCCACCGGATCGATTTCGATCAGGTCGCCCGACTAGCGCGCGAGCACAAGCCGAAGCTGATCGTCGCCGGGGCGAGCGCTTATCCGCGCGAGATTCCGCACGGCCGGTTCGCCGAGATTGCCCGCGAGATTGGTGCGAAACTGTTCGTCGATATGGCCCATTACGCCGGACTCGTGGCGGCCGGGCTGCACGACAATCCCGTGCCGGTCGCCGACTTCGTGACCACCACGACTCATAAGACGCTCCGCGGCCCGCGGGGCGGGATGGCGATGTGCAAGACCGATTCCGCGAAGGACCTCGATCGCAGCGTTTTCCCCGGCATTCAAGGCGGGCCGCTAATGCACATCGTGGCCGCCAAGGCGATCTGTTTCGGCGAGGCGCTCAAGCCGGAGTTTCGCGAATACGCTCGCCGCGTAATCGACAATGCGCGCGTGCTGGCTGAGACGCTTGCGTCGGGCGGGCTGCGCCTGATGAGCGGCGGGACCGACAACCATCTGATGCTCGTCGATGTGACCCCGCTGGGGATTGCCGGCAAACTGGCCGAGGAAACGCTTGGCCATTGCGGGATCACCGTCAACAAGAACATGATCCCCTATGACGAGCGCAAGCCGCTCGACCCTTCCGGCATCCGTATCGGCACCCCAGCCCTGACGACACGCGGCATGGGCGCCGGTGAAATGCGCACGATCGGCGGTTGGATCCTCAAAGCCCTGAAGTCGCCGAGCGACAAGCATCTGCATGAGCAACTCCGCAGCGACGTTTTCGACCTTTGCGAGCAATTCCCCGTTCCGGCGGCGCGGCTCGCCGACGCGTAAAGAGCAGTTTGGGCCGCGGCGCTCGCCAAGCGGCGCGGCAGGCGGTATAAGGAAAGTGGGGGCAAAACGTCGCCGGGAAAAGAGGCTCTTATGTCGCGCAACTGTCTCGCGGTGTCAGCGCTGATCGTGTCGCTCTTTGCCAACGCCGCTGCCGCAAGGGACATCAAGGGCAAAGTCACCGCCATCGATCCCGACAAGCGAACCATTTCCATCAAAACTGACGACGCCGAGCAAATCTTCGACATCAGCAAGGACGCCAAGGTCTACCGGCACGTCGGCAGCGGGAGGAAGGCCGGGTTCGACGAAGCCCCTGGCGGACTCAAAGCGATCGCGATCGGCGATGATGTAACCGCGACCACCGACTTTATCGACGGCGAGGAGCGCGCGATACGCATCAAGATCGAATCGCCGGCGAAGAAAAGGAAGCAACTCGGCCGCGTCGTCTTGGGCAAGGTCGCCGCGCTCGACGTCGAAAAGCTAACCATCGCGCTCACGATCGATGACAAACAGCAGAAATTCGATTTGGCAAAAGATTGCAATGTCTTCAAGCTCTTCGGCAATGGACCACGGGCGCACTTCGACCTGGCCCCCGGCGGCTTGAGCGACGTGGCCGTCGGCATGGAGGTAACACTCAACCTCGACACCCGCGACGGCAAAGAGCAGGTGGCGTACATTCAAGTCGGGTCGCGGTCGAAGAAGAAATAGCAAGCGAGACCGTCGAGCGGTCGTCGAAGCCCGACGATGGGGGAACGCTTTAATCTCAGGCGGAAGAGCGTCCCGCGCGCAGCTTCGCTCGAATCGTTTCCAATCGCTTCGCTAATTCCTGCTCGAATCCGCGCGCCACCGGCCGGTAGTATTCGCGTTCGACGCCGAGATAATCTTGCGCGGCGACGGCGTCTTCGGCGTTGTGGGCGTATTCGTAGCCGGTGCCGTGTCCTAGGCGCTTTGCCCCCGAATAGCTCTTGTCACGGAGGTGAACGGGCACCGGCAAGAGCCGCCCCTCGCGAACGTCGGTCAGGGCCTCGCCGATACCGATCGTGGCCGCATTGCTCTTGGGCGCGCAAGCGAGATAAGTGACCGCCTGGGCGAGCGTTAACTGGCATTCCGGCAAACCGACGAACTCGCAGGCCTGCATCGCCGCTACCGCCAACGGAAGCGCCTGCGGATCGGCGTTTCCCACGTCTTCGCTCGCCAGGATCACGATCCGCCGGGCGAGAAACCGCACGTCCTCGCCGCCTTCGAGCATTCGCGCAAGCCAATACAGGGCGGCGTCCGGATCGCTGCCGCGGATGCTCTTGATCAGGGCGCTGGCCGAGTCGTAATGGGCGTCGCCCAGCTTGTCGTACTCGACCGCCTTGCGCTGCACCGATTCCTCGGCCAGCGCCCGCGTGAAATCGAGCGGCCGCTCGGAACTTGACAGGACGCCAACCTCCAGCGCGCTGAGCGCTCGACGCGCGTCGCCATCGCTCACTTGAGCGAGAAATTCGAGCGCGTCGTCGTGCAAACGCACGTCCTCTTTTCCCAAGCCTCGCTCCCGATCGGCAAGCACTCGGCGAATCACCGTCTTGATCTCGTCGATCGAGAGCCGCTTGAACTCGAACACGCGGCTGCGGCTGACCAGTGCGCTATTGATGGCGAAGAATGGGTTCTGCGTTGTCGCGCCTGCCAGAATCACGATCCCTTCCTCCACGTCAGGGAGCAGCACATCTTGCTGCGCCCGATTGAAGCGGTGGATTTCGTCGATGAACAGGAGCGTTTTCTGCCCGCTCGCCGCGAGCCGGTCTCGGGCTTCGTCCAAGATCTGGCGGATTTCCTTCACCCCACTGGTTACCGCGCTCACCTGGCGGAACTGACTGCGGCTCGCCGCGGCCAACAGGTTGGCGAGCGTCGTCTTTCCCGTCCCCGGCGGGCCGTAGAAGATCACCGACCCGAGACGATCGGCCGCCAGCAGCCGCCGGAGCAGCTTCCCCTCGCCAAGAAAATGCTGCTGGCCGACAAACTCTTCGAGCGTCGCCGGCCGCATCCGCGCCGCGAGCGGCTGGGCCTGACGAAGATTCTCAGTTTCTGCAGCTTCAAAGAGAGACATGGGGGCTACCAATCGGTTGCGCGCCTCAAAACAATTGCATTTGTCCATTGGCCGTCTGCGGCGGGCGGAAGGCCGTGCGGTTGTATTCGGGCAGATCGTTGGCGAGCTTGTAGCGCGCCGCGAACACATGGAAGACGCGCCGGATCTGCTCGGCGATCTCGCCTTTGCCGCGCATCCGCTGACCGAATTCTGAGTTACTCAGCTTCCCATCGTGCGTCGCCCGGATCAAGTGCTCGATCCGCTCGCGGCTCGTGGGGAGCGCGCGATCCAGCCATTCGAGAAACACCGGCTTCACGGTCAGCGGCAGGCGGACGAGCGTATATGCGGAGGCCGTGGCGCCAGCCTCGGCGCCGGCTTTCAACAGAGCCGGGATCTCGCGGTCGTTCAGCCCCGGGATGATCGGGGCCGTCATCACGCGCACCGGCACGCCCGCCGCGGCAAGCGCCGAAATCGCTCGAAGCCGCGCCGCGGGGGTGCTCGTGCGCGGTTCCATCGTGCGGGCCAACTCGGCGTCGAGCGTCGTAACGCTCATCGCGACGTGAACCGTCCCGAGCGCCGCCATTTGGCGCAGGATATCGAGGTCGCGCGTGATGAGTGCGTTCTTCGTGACGATCCCGACCGGCTGGCGGGCTTCCAGCAGCACTTCCAGGCAACCGCGCGTGATTCGAAATTCACGCTCGGCCGGTTGGTAAGCGTCGGTCACGCCGGACATGACAATCGTTTCGGCCTGCCACGCCGGGCGGCAAAGGAATTCGCGGAGTAGCGCCGGCGCATTGTGCTTGACGAACACCTTCGTCTCGAAATCCAAGCCGGCGCTCAAGCCGAGGTATTCGTGCGTCGGCCGAGCATAGCAATAAGAGCAGCCATGAGCGCAGCCGCGATACGGATTCAGGCTAAAGCGGAACGAAATGTCCGGGCTGTCGTTCTCCGAAATGACCGACTTGGACTGATCCGGAATATACTCCGTCGGCGGCCGATCGAGTTCCGCAAGCAGCTCATCATCATGCTCGCATTGCTCCAAGTCCGGCTCGGAATGCACCTTATCGAACCTATTCGGCGGATTGATGTGCGACCCGCGACCCGCCGGCGCCGCTCGAAAGGAATGGTTCATGGCGCACCGTCAATTTCGTAACGCCCGGCCCTCGTTTACTGTACATATATATCGCATAATGGGCAACGCCCGGCAATCCATTCATTGAAAAACGCACCAGGAGTAAACGGAGGTAATGGAGCAAGTCAGTTTCCAGGTTCGGCTCTCTGGTCCCGCTTGTCTAAGAAGATCGTCGCCGGGTGCCACTGCTTGACGGCTGCCAAGTATTGGCGGGAATTCCGCACCGAATGGGGGCAGCCGTCAAGCAGTGCCACGTTTTGTAGGGGCTTCTTGAAGTCCGATTGGCCCGTTGGCCGGTAGCAGGTCGGCCAGCGGGCAGTGATCGCAGTCGGGCGTTTTGCGGCAGTGTTGGTTGCCGACGCGGACGAGCAAGGCGTGAAATTCGTTAAAGAGCGCGGCCTCGGCAGGAAGCTCCGACTCGAAACGTCGCTTGACCGCTTTGTAGTCCGCCTCAGAGTTTACGCCGCTTCGACGCGCAAGTGACGATTCGGGCTTCGCCGGCAACAAACCGTCTGCAACGGCTCGGCCAGCAATTATAGGCGTTTCACGGGCTGGCCGCCAACCATTCACCAGGATGTGGCGCCAAGCAGCGCGCCGGCCCGCCGCGGCGGGTGCTCAGCGTGAGGGATGACAACGCAAAGATCGACGCACAGTACGGCTTTCAGCGGTCGTGCCAGAGACAACGCGCGACTCGCACCGTCTCAAGACGATCGCCCAGAGGTTCCGAAGATGAGCATGGCCGGCGCGACTCCCGATCGCGACTTCACCACGAAGTTTGCCACCGAGAGCCTTCCTTCCTCGCCCCTCACCCTTCGTCACTCTCCGCCCTTCGTGCTCGAGACGCTCTTCGGCAACACGTGCTCCTGGCCTCAGGCAAGCGGATACTATTGGCAACAGTCCCGGCGGCCGTTGACCTGCCTGGCGTTCGTCGCGCCGCTGCTGCTCCTTTACGAAGGGGGAGTGCTCTTTCTCGGCTCTCAGGCGGTGCGCAACGGGGCCGACGTCTGGCTCCGCCAATTGCTCGATCTGATGGGCTTCGGGCAGTATTTCCTGTTGCCGGTTTTGACCGTGGGCATCTTGCTCGGATGGCACCACGCTGCCCGGCAGCCATGGCGGACCGTGCCAGGGGTGCTCTATGCCATGTTCGCGGAATGCCTGCTGCTGGCGCTGGCGCTGCTGGTTATCGCCCGGCTGCAAGGCGCGTTTCTATCGATGTTTCTGCCGGCCCAGACCGATTGGCCGGTCGCGGCCTCGGTCATCTCGGACACGCTCGCTACGGCCGGAAGGCTGGTCAGCTTTTTCGGCGCCGGAATCTATGAGGAAGTGCTCTTCCGCCTGATGCTCTTGCCGTTGGCGGCTTGGGTGCTGAGATGGGCCGGATGCAATTCGCGGCAAGCGCTCGTGGGAGCGGTCGTGCTGACGAGCCTGCTCTTCTCGGCGGCCCACTACATCGGCCCACACGGCCAGCCGCTCGACCTCTCGACGTTTATGTTCCGCTTCGTGGCGGGCGCGTTTTTCGCCGCACTATTTGTCTACCGTGGCTTCGGTATCGCGGCTGGAAGCCATGCCTTCTACGACATCCTTGTCGGGCTATGCCTGGCGGCGTAGCGGATGGGACGTCATTGCGGCCGACTGAAGCGTTGGATTGCCTTGCGCGCCGCCAGCGGTAGGATCGCCAGCACGACGAAGGCGCCAATCACCTGCGGCGTGGCGATGCTGCAAACGCCCTGCTCTTTGATCTGGGCGAGCGACTTCAGGTGGGCCCCGGCGTAAACGTAGAACGCGGTCGAGGGGAGCATGCCCAGTTGCGTCGTCCACCAGAATATCGCGGCGCGGACTCTTGTGCAGCCCACGACCAGATTGATGAGCCAGGAGGGGATCACATGGACCAGCCGCAGCGACAGGAGATAAAATGCCCCGTCGCGCTCGACCATCTCGTCGGCCCGAGCGACGATCTCCGGCCATTGCCTGGCGATCGCGTCGCGGAGCAAATAGCGGCTGATGAGGAAAGCCACGGTCGCTCCAGCGGTCGAGGCGAAGCTCGTGATCAAAAGCCCTTCCCAGGTGCCGAGGAGCCAGCCGCTCAATACCGAGAGCGTAATAACCGCTGGGATCGACAATCCGGTGCTGACGATGAAGGTCGCGGCAAGCAACAGCGGCAGCGCAATCGGATGCGCCTCCTGCCATCCGTGCAGTCGTTCTACGTCGCCGGCCAGCGCAGCAGGGGTTAGATACTGGTGGTATCGAATGGAGAGGAGGAGGATGACGACGGCCGCACCGAGGAACGCGATCGGCTTTCCCCAGCCACGCCAACGGAAATCGATACGACTCGACGACTGCTCAATCAAGCTAGCACCGGCGTGAAGGACCTGCAACTCCATGATGAACATGCACGGCGAAGATTTGCGCGGCTGCCAGCCCCGATGGCGATCGCCGCTCGGGAGAAGACCGGCATTGTCTTCTCATACTCGGCAGCCTATTGGGAATGACCACAGAAAAGCCCTCCCTTGCGGTATTATTTCCGCAAACATGGCATCCTTCCCATCCCGCCCAAGATTTATTGTATAGGTTCGTTGTGACGCGAATTACAGACAATCTGGCGGAAATCCGGCAGCGCATCGCCGCAGCCGCGGCGCGGAGCGGGCGTCCAGCCGAGGCCGTCAAGCTGGTGGCCGTGACTAAACACGTCGAGCCGTCAATAGTGCGCGAATTAGTCGCCGCCGGCTGT
Source organism: Pirellulales bacterium (assembly GCA_035939775.1). Lineage (NCBI taxonomy): Bacteria > Pseudomonadati > Planctomycetota > Planctomycetia > Pirellulales > Pirellulales bacterium. Next base: position 19,189 of record DASZFO010000083.1, read on the forward strand.
CGTGAACTGGGGGAAAGCCGGCCGCAAGAGCTGTGGAACAAGGCACGCGAGTTGGCCGATCTGCCGATCCACTGGCACATGATTGGTCACTTGCAGCGAAACAAAGTCGAGCGGACGCTGCCGATCGTGTCGCTCATCCATTCCGTCGATAGCCGGCGCGTGGTCGCGGCTATCGATGAAACGGCGCAATCGCTCGGCCGGACGGTCCCGATCTTGATTGAGGTGAATATCTCCGGCGACCGCTCCAAGCATGGCTTCCAGGCTGATGAAATGGCCGCAGCGCTGCCGGATATTATCGCGCCGGGCCACGTGCGGATTTGCGGGCTGATGGCGATGGCCGGCCGCGAAGGAGATGCAGGCGCCGCCCGCCGCGATTTCGCCCATTTGCGGGAACTGCGCGATCGGATGCGGCGATCGCTGCCCGACGGAGCGTCGCTCGACGAACTATCGATGGGAATGAGCGGCGATTTCGAGGCGGCGATCGAGGAAGGAGCGACGATTGTGCGCATCGGTTCGGCGCTTTTCGAGGGAGTGGCTCCATGATCGCCGTCGAACACCGCCCGAGAGATCGAGTATGGCAGCAAAATTATGTGGAATTTGCTTGGTTCTGTCTTCCCTTTGGGCAATCCGTTGTATAATTTAGGCAGTTTGAGTTGCGAAAAATCTTCTCCCATTTTTGGAGCAGAAACGACTATGGCAGTGACGCTGACTGAACGGGCCGCCAAGGAAGTCAAGAAAATCATGGACGACCAGAAGATGGCCCCTGAATTGATGCTGCGGATCGGAGTTGCCGGTGGCGGTTGCAGCGGTTTTCAATACGCGCTGGGTTTCGACGACAAGTTCGATGCAAAGGCCGATGCAAAGCGCGAATACCACGGCGTGACCATCATCGTGGATAAGAAGAGCGATCTCTACCTCGACGGCACGACTGTTGACTTCTATGAAGACATCAGCCGCCGCGGGTTCACGTTCGACAATCCGAACGCCGTGAAGAGTTGCGGTTGCGGCAGCTCATTCCAGGCGTGAAAGTCGCCAATCTCGGGTGCAAGAAAGGGCGCCTGAGACGGTTCGACCAAGGCCTGAGGCGCATCAGCGGCGATTGCGGTTTTCCACCCCGAAAAGCACCGAGTTTCGTTAGAGCCCAGGAGTCCTCCTGGGCTTTTTCGTTGGGATCACAAGCGGCGCAGGACGCAGTTCGCCGGGGCAGTGGCTGTTCACTTGCAAACGTTTGATTTACAATCGCCTTCACGCGGCCGGCGCGGTGGCAATTATTCCAGTATCAGCCGCTCCGTCGAAGAACGGCTTGAACGATTGAACGAAGTGCATTCGAGCGAAGCGCAATTGAACGAAGTGCATAAGATCCAGATCGTCGGCATCGGCGACGACGGGCTCGATGGGCTAACCGCTCAGGCCCGCCGATTGATCGAGCGGGCTGACTTGCTGATCGGCGACGAACCGACGCTAGCGCTGGCTCCCGGCATGGGTCGTGCGCGCCTTGCGCTCGGGAGCAATCTGGAAGCGGTTGTCGAGCGAATCTCAGGAGTCAAGGACGGGCAGATCGTGGTGCTGGCCTCGGGCGATCCTCTCTTCTATGGCGTGGCCCGGTATCTGTGCGATCGGTTAGGCAAAGAACGCTTTGAAGTGCTTCCGCACGTGAGCAGCATGCAGTTGGCCTTCGCCCGAGTGAAGGAGAGTTGGGAAGAAGCGTTTCTAACCAACTTGGCGAACCATTCCGTCGAGGACGTGATCGAAAAGATTCGCGTGGCCGACAAGGTGGGGATTTTCACGAGCGAATCGTGCCCGCCGTCGGCCGTCGCTCGGGGCTTGCTCGACTCGCGGATCGACTACTTTTGGGCCTATGTGTGCGAGAACCTCGGCTCGCCGGACGAGCGGGTCACGCAGGGCGAGCTGCGCGAAATCGCCGGCGATGAATTCTCACCGCTCAACGTCATGATCCTCGTCCGCAAGCCGGCGGCCCCCGACCGCCCGACCGAAGCGATGGGGCTGCGGCTGTTCGGCAATCCGGACCAGTTGTTCCTCCAATCGCGACCAAAACATGGTTTGCTCACTCCCGCCGAGGTCCGAGCGATTGCACTGGCGCAAATGGATTTGGGTCCGGCGAGCGTCGTTTGGGATATCGGCGCCGGCAGCGGATCGGTCTCGGTCGAGGCGGCCCAAATCGCGGCGAGTGGCACTATCTATGCCATTGAAATGGACGCCGATGATCATCAGTTAATCCGGGCCAACGCCGAGCGGTTCGGCGTGAAGAACCTAGTCGCCGTGCTGGGCCGGGCGCCGGACGCTTGGGCCGATTTGCCGGACCCGGATAGCATTTTCGTCGGCGGCAGCGGCCGCGAGATTACCCGGCTCGTCGAATTGGCGTTTGGCCGCCTGCGGGCCGGTGGGCGGTTGGTCGCGAACGTCGGCAGCATCGAGAACCTTTCCGGCGTCCACGCGGTCTTGAGCAATTATGTCGGCGACGTCGGAGTTTGGATGATCAACGTCGCCCGCGGCGTTTATCAACTCGAGCGCGTGCGATTCGACGCGCTGAGTCCCACGTTTCTTTTGGCGGTGGTGAAGCCGAAGTAAGTATTTCGACGCCGGCAGCGTAGGCGACGCTGCCGGCGTCGCGTTGCCCAATTCTGTGATCCGACACGAGCAGAATCAAGATTAACGCATGTCGGAAGATGTCGCACAACTCGATGTGATTGCAGTCGGAGCGCATCCTGACGATGTCGAGATCGCTTGTGGCGGCACGCTGGCGCGGCTCGTGCGCCAAGGTTATCGCGTGGGCATCGTCGATCTTACCGACGGTGAGCCGACTCCGGCTTCGCCGGGCCCTGAGGTGCGGCTGGCTGAGGCAAAACAAGCGGCCGAGACGCTCGGAATTCATGCCAGGATCCAGCTCGACCTGCCCAATCGCCGGTTGTTCGATTGCTTCGAGGCGCGGGTGGCTCTGGGCAAGGTTTTTCGCCGCTATCGGCCGCGGCTGGTGCTTGGATTCGGTGAGAAAACGCCGCTCGCCTCGCCCGACCATTTTCAGGCGATGCAGATTACTGATGCGGGCGTGTTTTACTCGCGGCTAACGAAGTGGGACCAATACTTCGACGGGTTGCCGGTGCACACGATCTCCGGATACCTCTACTACACTTTGGCTTTTAGTACGCTAAGCCAACTGCCGGGCTACGGGCATCTGGTGGTCGATATTGGCGAGACATTGGACGAAAAGCTGGCCGCGATTCGCTGCTACCAGACGCAGTTCCCCCCCGCGAAGGCCCATGTGATTGAGCGGGTCAAAGCCGTGGCGCTCGCGCAAGGAATGGCGGCCGGCTATACGGCCGGTGAAACATTTGCCAGCCCGCGGGCGCTTGGTACCAAGAACCTGATGCACTTTCTGTTTGGCGAAGCCCCAGGCGACGAGCCGCGGAAAGAAGACGTTCGCTAACCAATGAAAGCACTTGTCAAGAAACGGTCCGAGCCGGGACTGTGGCTCGACGACATTCCGGTTCCGTCGATCGGCATCAATGACGTGCTGATCGAGGTGCTGCGGACGGGCATCTGTGGCACCGACGTGCATATCTACAAGTGGGACGCCTGGGCGCAGAAAACGATCCCCGTGCCGATGGCGGTCGGGCATGAATTTGTCGGTCGGATCGTCGAGGTCGGCGCGAATGTGAAGGATTTTCACGTCGGCGAGATCGTCAGCGGCGAGGGGCACGTCGTCTGCGGCCGCTGCCGAAATTGCCTGGCCGGTCGCCGCCATCTTTGCAAAGACACCAAGGGGATCGGCGTCAATCGGCCGGGGGCGTTCGCCGAGTATCTCGCGCTGCCGATGACCAACGTTTGGGTCCACGATCCGGCGATCTCGCGCGACGTGCAGGCGCTGTTCGATCCGTTCGGGAATGCCGTGCATACGGCGCTGTCGTTCGATCTATTGGGCGAGGATGTGCTGATCACGGGCGCCGGACCGATCGGCATCATGGCCGCCGCTGTGGCGCGTCACGCGGCGGCGCGGTATGTCGTCGTCACCGATGTGAACCCGTATCGCTTGGAGCTGGCCCGGCGGATGGGAGCGACGCTGGCGGTCGATGTCCGCGAGCAGCGGATCGCCGACGCCCAGCGGCAGCTCGGAATGAGAGAGGGCTTCGACGTCGGGCTGGAAATGTCGGGCAATTCGGCCGCGTTTCGCGACATGCTCGCCAACATGTGCCACGGCGGCAAGATCGCCATGCTCGGCATCCCCGAGCGAGAGATGGCCATCGATTGGAACACGGTCGTGTTCAACATGCTCACGATCAAGGGCATCTACGGCCGCGAGATGTACGAAACCTGGTACAAAATGACTGTCATGCTCCAATCGGGACTCGACATCAGCCCCGTAATTACCCACCGCTTCCCGTATCAAGAATTCGAGAAGGGATTCGAAGCGATGATCTCGGGGCAATCGGGAAAGGTGATCCTGACGTGGAAAGAGGGATAGACCGTGCGGCACTGGCCGCAATGGGTGGCACTGGCCAGCGAAGCGAAGCGCAGTCGGCCAGTGCGCGCCGCACGGTGGTCTAAGCGCCACCTTGAATCGTTGCAACGGCCCACCAATTCCATCAAACTCGACATCATGCCCAGCATTCAACAGAAGTACAAAACGATCCGTCATTATCAGAATCCGGGCGATTGCCACGAACTTACGTTCTCCTGCTTCCACCGAATTGCGCTATTGACCAACGATCCGTGGCGAGAGCTGCTGGCCGACAGCATTGACAAATCGCTCGACGATCACGCGCTGCGCCTGTCTGCATTTGTCTTTACGCCGGAACACGTCCACTTGCTGGTGTGGCCGATCGATCCGACGGAGGCGACGATCGGTCAGTTTCTCAAGACGGCCAAGCTGTCTTGTTCAACCAAGATCAAGCACCGCTTAATCCTCGCCCGAAGCCCGCTCGTCAAACGGCTAACCATCATCGAACGCCCCGGCAAGCCCGTGTTCCGTTTTTGGCAGGAGGGGCCGGGATACGACCGCAACCTGAACAAGCCCGAGACGGTTCAGGCCTCGATCAATTACATCCACGAGAACCCCGTGAAGCGCAAGCTCTGCCGTCGCGCCGTCGATTGGCGCTGGTCGAGCGCACGGCATTATTTTCCGACCCCAGGATTGCCGCCTGTCGCCAGCCCACGCCTGACGCCGTTACCAGCGGAGTTCTTGATGACGTAAAGAAGCCGGCGACAAGTGGCGCGCGGCAACGGCCGACTTCCTGGCCAGTGTCACCCGGAATATGGCCGGACTGGGGGTGTGGACAATGGAGATTCCGATGTCGTTGATGTTCAATTCGATTCTGCGGGACGCCGACATAGGTCTTGAGCACGTTCGCCTCATACGTCACAAGGACAATCGTGCCGCCCGGGGTCACACGCCGTACGATTTGTGGCGCGATAATCGCCCACAATTCGAGCTCTATCAATCAACAAAAAACATCAAGAACCGCGCAAAACTCAACTCGAAATAGTGGGCCGTGTTCTTGGGGACGCCCACCGATGAAGCGCTGTTTGTCGGGCTCTACAGCGTGATGTATCGCGGGCTCTTGGAAGAAGATCAGTTAATGCCCCACATGCCAGCACAAATGTACAAAGCGGCTAGTTGGGATCGCTACGATCTAACCCTGCGGCAGTCACTCTCCGATCTTATCGGCAGACTCGTGGTCGACTGGGGAGCGCGACAGTGGGTTCAATACCCTCACAAGAACAACAAGCCAGTCGTCGAATTGCGTGCGGAATTCAAGGAGCCCGATTTTCCAGGCTTCTTGAACTTCATAAAACCGCTATCCGAGATCGACAGCCTTCCAAGCAATTGGATAACTGCGCTCAAATCCTGCAGGGGTATCTATTGCCTTTCATGCCCCAGAACAAAGGAGCAATACGTGGGATCCGCAACTGGCGAGGAAGGCTTTTGGCAACGTTGGCAGGATTACGTCCGGACCCGCCACGGCGGCAATGTTACGCTCAAGAGCCGAGATCCAAGTGATTATCAAGTGTCGATTCTCGAAGTGGCGGGGAGCGCTTTGACAGATGATGAAATCTCAAAGTTGGAACAGCGGTGGATGAAAAAAATTGCAGAGCAAGGAGATGGGCTTAAATCGCTAACCGACGCTGCCGTAGGGCTGGCACGGGCCAGCGACGTCGCGCAATTGGGACCCCGGCCATTGCAGGACTCTCGGGCCGAATGATGCGCCAAGAGAGAAGACAACCGTTCGCTCGTGACGCGACGACCAACGGCGCGCCGCACTGGCCGACTTCGCTGCGCTTCGCTGGCCAGTGCCACCCATCCGTGTCACAGGGACGTCATCAACTATGTACGCAGCCTTCAAACAGCACCTGAAAGATCAGCTCGCCGCGATCCATTCCGCCGGGCTCTTCAAGCCGGAGCGAGCTCTTACAACGGCGCAGCAAGCGCACGTCGGCGTGCCAGGGCGCTCCGATGTGCTCAACATGTGCGCGAACAATTACCTCGGCTTGGCGAATCATCCCGAGGTGGTCGCCGCCGCTCGCGAAGCATTGGATCGGTGGGGCAACGGCCTCGCCTCGGTCCGATTCATCTGTGGCACGCAACGACCGCATCGAGAACTTGAGCGAAAAATCGCCGACTTCGTCGGTTGCGAGGACGCAATCCTCTATTCCTCCTGCTTCGACGCGAACGGCGGGTTGTTTGAGACACTTCTCGGCGCCGACGACGCCGTGATCTCCGACGAGCTGAACCACGCCTCGATCATCGACGGCGTCCGGCTTTGCAAGGCCCAACGGTTTCGTTATCGCAACAACGACATGGCTGATCTCGAAGCCAAGTTGATCGAAGCCAAAGGCGCGCGATTCCGCTTGATCGCCACCGACGGCGTCTTCTCAATGGATGGAGTGATCGCAAATCTGCCGGGAATCTGCGATCTGGCCGAGCGATATGACGCGCTCGTAATGGTCGATGATTCCCATGCGACCGGCGTGCTGGGGAAGCATGGCCGGGGAACGCACGAGCAACACGGCGTCATGGGACGGATCGACATCCTCACCGGCACGCTCGGCAAAGCGCTCGGCGGCGCGACGGGAGGCTACACAGCCGCTCGGGCCGAGATCGTCGAATTCCTTCGCCAGCGCTCGCGCCCGTATCTCTTCTCCAACTCGGTCGCCCCGCCGGTCGTCGGATCGGCTCTGAAAGCGATCGACTTGCTCACGGCCTCGACGGAGCTGCGCGACCGGCTAGGGGAAAACACCCGCTACTTCCGTGGGCAGATGACGGAGCACGGGTTCAACATCGTGCCGGGGGAGCATCCAATCGTGCCGATCATGCTCGGCGACGCCGCGCTCGCAAGCCGGATGGCCGAGCGGATGCTGGAGCGAGGAGTCTACGTCGTCGGCTTCTCCTATCCCGTCGTGCCGCAAGGCAAAGCCCGCATCCGCGTGCAAGTTTCCGCAGCCCATTCGCGTGACGATCTCGATTTTGCTGTCGAAGCGTTCAGGGCCGTCCGCGACGAAATGAAGTTGCGCTAAATCCACCGCCTGCGGACCAGCCAGGTCTTCACGATCTGCGTGAGCACGATATAGCAAAACAGGATCGCGATCACGATCGGCCAATAGAGTCCGGGCACCGGCACGAAGCCGAGGAATTCGGCGATCGGGGAGAACGGCAGCCAGACGCCGATGCCCATGATCACCGCCGTGGTGACGATCACCGGCCAGCTTGCTCGGCTTTGGATGAAGGGAATCTTGTTGGTGCGAATGACGTGGATAATCAGCGTCTGGGTCAGCAACGATTCGATGAACCAACCGGTTTGAAAGAGCTTTGTTCCATGGGCGGTCGCGTCGGTATGGGGCAGCCAAGCCTTGAAAACATACATCATGACGAAGAACGTCACGTAATCGAAGATCGAGCTGCACGGCCCAATCAACAGAATGAATCGAGTAATATCTTTCATCGACCATGGGTGCGGCTTAGCCACAAGCTCGGGATCGACGTCGTCGGTCGGGATCGGAACCTGTGAAAAGTCGTAGAGCAGATTGTTAGTGAGAATCTGGATCGGGGCCATCGGCTCGAACGGCAGAAATGCGCTGGCCCCGAGCACACTGAACATATTGCCGAACGACGAACTGGCCCCCATCCGAATGTATTTAAGGATATTGGCGAACACGTTGCGCCCTTCGAGAATCCCCTCTTCGAGCACGAGCAGGCTTTTTTCGAGCAGAATCACGTCGGCCGATTCCTTGGCGATATCGACGGCCGTATCGACGGAGATTCCCACGTCCGCGGCCCGCAGCGCCGGCGCGTCGTTGATTCCGTCTCCCATGAAGCCGACGACGTGCCCCTTGCTCTGCAACGCCTTGATGATCCGCTGTTTGTGGGCGGGCGAAAGCCGAGCGAAGAGAGTCGTCTTGCCTGCCGCTTCGGCCAATTCCGTGTCGTTCATTTTTTCGACTTGGACCCCGAGGAGCGTCGATTCGGTGGGAATGCCCACTTCGGAGCAGATTTTCCGGCTCACCAGGTCGTTGTCCCCCGTGAGCACCTTCACATCGACGCCATGCTGCCGCAGGGCCACGATGGCGGGCGACGCCGTCTCCTTGGGCGGATCGAGAAACGCGATGTAGCCGCGGAGCACGAGATTGGATTCGTCGTCCTTGGAAAAGACGGTCTTGCTGCGATCAAAGTCGCGGTAGGCGATCCCCAGCACGCGGAATCCGTCGCTCGAGAGCCGTTCATATTCCTCGCGCAAGTCCTCGATCAGAATCTGTTCGATCGGATAAAGCTTTCCTTCCAGCTCGAATGTCATGCAGCGTTTGAACAACTCCTCCGGCGCCCCCTTGCAAACCAAGCGGTGCTTTGCTTCCGGCGTTTCGACGACGACCGACATCAACCGCCGCTGAAAATCGAACGGGATTTCGTCGATCTTCTTGTAATCTTGCAAAGCAGAAATGCCCTGGACTTTTTCGTGCTGGAGCACCGCCCGGTCGAGCACGTTTTTTAGTCCGGTCTGAAAATGACTGTTGAGATACGCCAAGATGAGCACGTTGTCGTCTTCCTCTCGCACCACGTCGCAATGGTGCTGAAGAATAACGCGGTCGAGCGTGAGCGTTCCCGTTTTATCGGTGCAGAGCACGTCCATCGCCCCGAAGTTCTGGATCGAATTCAACCGCTTGACGATCACCTTTTTCCGCGACATGGCCAGCGCCCCTTTGGAGAGGCAAACGGTCACGATCATCGGCAACATTTCGGGCGTCATCCCGACCGCGACGGCCACGGAAAATAAGAAGGCCTCCTTGAGCGTCGTGAGATTCTCACCCCGAAACAGTCCCGCGCTCCAATCGAGCTTTGTGGCGGCGTTGATGATGAATACCGTGGGAGCCATAACCAAGATGAATTTGATCATCAGCCAAGTGAACTTGCTGACCCCTTTATCGAAGCTGGTTTGCACGTCTTGAGAGACGATCGCCTTGGCCATCCCGCCCAAATATGTGTTCGAGCCGGTTGCGCTCACTACCGCCAGCGCCGTGCCGCTCTCGACGCTCGTACCGAGAAAGCACGTGTTTTTCAGTTCTAAGGCGGGGCAACTGTCGACCGGCTCGGCAGCGTCGAATTTCTCGACCGGGAACGATTCGCCCGTAAGGCTGGCCTGGATCAAGAACAAATCCTTACACGATAGCAGCCGCAAATCGGCCGGGATCATGTCGCCGGCTGCCAGCTTGACCACGTCTCCGGGAGCCACTTGCGCCAGCGGGACTTCCCGCGCTGCGCCGCCACGGACCACGGTCGCCGTGACGCTGATCATCGCCTTGAGCGCCGCTGCGGCGCTGTCGGCCTTAGACTCCTGCCAGAACCGCAATCCGACTCCCAAGACAATCATGACGAGCATGACGACGGCCGAACCGAGATCGTCCGTGAGCACCGAAATGATCGCCAACGCAGCTAGGAGGATCACCAGCGGATTGAGGATCGCCCGGATTAAGAGCTTGAGGCGACTATGATGTTCCGCCTCGGTGACGACGTTGTAGCCGTATTGTTCGAGCCGCCGTTCGGCCTCTTCCTCACTGAGACCGTCCGGCGAACTGACGAGCTTTTGCAAGACCTCGGGGGTCGCCGTCGCTGCCAACTCCGTTAGCAGCGGAGAGACTTTGATCGCCGGCGCCTGCCGACGTAATGAAGGGATTAGTCGCTTTGGCAGTACAGAGGTGGGACGGATCGGCATGACGCGACCGGCACGTGACAAGTGGCAAGTTACGAGTTGACCGCGGGCCGACGACGAGTCCGCGCCGATGCCGACGGCGCGCGGTTTTGCCGCCGCAGGATTCGGTATTGTTGGTCGCGTGGTGGGCGTTTGCAAGGGCTGAGGACGCCGCTTGCCGCAATTCTTTTCGTCACAACGACCGGGATTATTAGCGGCGCGTGAAAGCGATGCCGCGGCGCATTCCGCTGGTCGATGCTGCCAGCGTCGGAACTGACGGCGGCGTCAGGGGCGAACACAAAGACCGACGATCTCGGGGCGGGCGTCGTGCGAGAAAACGGGAGCCGCGGCCTACGGGCTGCCGAGCGCCCGAATCATCGCCACCAGCACAGCCACGGCAGCCGCCATCGCAAGCGGCATCAGAATGATCAGCACCCACATCAGAAGCGGAGTTTCGCGGAGTCTCTCCCACATCAAGCTGAGAAACCGTTTCGGTGCCGCCGCCAGCCGCCGCGGCAGTCCGTTGGGAAGCGTCTCCTCATCGCCCGACGCCACTGGATCGGTCCCTTGCGAAACCTGGCTGTGGCCGGGATCGGCGGAGAGCAGGTGAACAAACTCGGCAAATTCGCCGCCGACCTCGCCGGATTGGTCAGGCGGAAGAGTCGGGGGCTTGTTGGATTGCGGAGGAACACCCGCCGTCTGGTCCCATTCCAATGGTCCCGGCACATTATCTCCGGCCCAAGGCGCCAAACGGCGCATCACTTCGGCGGCCGTTTGAATCCGCTCTTTCGGGTCTTTCTTCATCATGTCGTTGATGACCGCGACGAACTCTTCGCTGAGCGACGTGTTGAGTCGGCGCGCGGGCACGGGCGTATCGTTGCAATGCCGATGGGCCTTTTCGGAAGTGGTTCCACCGCCGTAGGGCACTTTGCCCGTAACCGCGTAATAGAGTGTGCAGCCCAGCGAATAAACGTCACCGGCCGGCGTCACCATTCGAGGATCGAGAATCAGCTCCGGAGGCAAATAATCGGCGGTCCCGACGATCTTGCCAGAGAGAAATGCGGGGTCGTCCTCGTTCAGCCAGCCGGCCAATCCGAGATCGGAAACCTTCGTATGCCCTTCGGGGGTCACGAGCAGATTGCCTGGCTTCACGTCGCGATGGACGAGCCCGAGTTCGTGGGCATGTTTCAGACCATCGGCGGCCTGCGAAATGATGGTAGCTGCCTCGTGCATGCTCAGGGGGCCGCGGTTGCGAACGTAACGCCGCAGATCGGTCCCCGGAATGTATTCTGTTACCAGGAAATAGACATTTCGAGCGTGGCCCGCATCGAATGCCCGCACCAGGTGCTCGTGATCCAGCTTGGCCTGGGCGCGAATTTCACGGGTAAAGCTGGCAATGGCTGCAGCGGTCGATTTCTCCGCCGGAAGGACTTTGACGGCTACCACGCGGCCCATCATCACGTGTTCGGCCTTGTAGACTCGGCCCATCCCCCCGTGACCGATTTCATCCAGGATCCAATAGGGACCAAGGTTCAGGCTCGAATTGCCGGCCAGAAGCTGATTGGCCTGATAAGAGTTCAGCCGACCCATCACGATCAGCTTGTCGGCCAAATCGCGGTCGACGATGGTCGCTTTCGTCGCGGTTGTGCCCTCTTTGGAGCGCAATTCGGCGAGCGCGCATTCCATATCGGCCTGCGTAACCAGACCGCTGGCCAAAGCACATTGATAAAACTTTGATTGCATTCGAGACGCTGCTCGCAGCTACCGTAATTGCCGTCGCTCCGCATTTCCTTATGCCACCTTCCAAACCGCGGCCGTTAATCCCTCAACAGTAGGGTATACTCCAGCCAACGTGCAGACCCCTTCAACATCAAGCCTACTTTATGCACTTATGCCGCGCCAAGCATTTCGAGAAAGATACTTGCGTTGACGCGGCGAGGCAAAGACACTATTGTTCCGCCTCGTCTTTTCTGGCGGAGAGACCGGTGTCTTCCAGCCCGGTTCCGGGCCCATTGCGTCTCGATCAACCCGTCGACATCTCGCACTTATGGCCACAGCGGGCATTTCCGACAACGTCGGCTGGTGGTCGAGGATCCAGCCCTGGCTGTGTTTGTTGCCATCGGCGCTTACGCTTGGGCTGGCCCTGGTTTCCAGCCCCAGGATCCCAGTCGGCTCCTGGACTCAATTCTACGTCGATACGCTCGGCTGGCTAAGTTTTGTCCTTGGCGCCGCGCTTCGCTGGTGGAGTGCGTTGTATCTGGCCAGCACGCCGCGAACCGCGTTGATGACCTCGGGACCTTTTTCAATCTGTCGCAATCCGATGCAAATTGGGAACCTGCTGCTCGGGTTTTCGTTGGTGCTGTTTGTGGCCAGTGCGACATTCGCGCTAGGATTTGCGATCGGAGCGGCGGCCTGTCTCTCGATGATTTTGGCGGCCGAGGAGAAACGACTGACGAGAAGTCATGGGACCGAATACCGGCAATATTGCCACCGCGTCGGGCGGTTCTTGATTCGCCCGACTCTCTTTCAATCGCCGGAAACCCTCTTCATCGACGCGGCGCAATTGGCCGGGGAACTGCGCCTCACCGCCATCTGGATGTGGCTGCCGGTAGTCGGTAAAACGATGGCGCAAATGCGGGTCGAGACCTGGTGGCCGCACCTGCTGCACCTGCCATAAACCGGAATGTTGGAGTTCAGGCTTTAGCCTGCAAGCGGCAGCCTAAAGGCTGAACTCCAACGATCAGACCCCGGTGTTTGGCCCTCGATACCTATTGCCTAACTCGTTTTGAATCGGTAGCTTACCCGTTCGCTAAGGACGAATACATAAACTGTATCGCTCACGGTATCCAGGGATTTCGGGGAGAATGGAATTATGAAAAGGCTGCCGACGCCGGTTCTGGCCGTAATTTGTGCGGGTTTCTTGCTTGCGGCGGGTTGGCAAGGCACGGGAGCCACCGACGCTACCTCGCCCGCGGAAGGCGCTTCGGCGAAGACCTCCGAGAAGGTCGAACTCTTTAAGCCGCTCACCAGCGCTGAGTACGCTCCGGCGGAAAAGATCGCGCTGGTGTCTAACGTCGTGGTAGCGCTCGCCGGTTTGGCGTACGCCCTGATGTTGGTGGGCTATGTGCGGCGGGCCGATCAGGGCACGCCGCGAATGCAAGAGATCGCCCACGCCGTTCGCGAAGGGGCAGATGCCTATTTGTTTCGTCAGTTTCGCGTTGTCGGCGTACTGATCGTCATCATCACGGGCGTGCTATATTGGGCGGCCAAAACCGCTAACGCGCCCCAGGAGATCGCCGTCGGCCGGGCCGTGGCGTTTCTCGTCGGCTCGGTCTTTTCGGCCACGGTCGGCTTCATCGGCATGCGGTTGGCAACGGTCGGAAATCTTCGGGTTGCCGCCGCCGCGCGAACCAGCTTCGGCCAAGCTCTGCAACTTGGCTACCGCACCGGCACAATCACGGGCATGCTCACCGACGGCCTCGGTCTGTTGGGCGGCTCGATCATCTTCTTGATCTACGGCGAGCGAGCGTATGAGGCCCTGTTGGGCTTTGGGTTCGGCGGCACGCTGCTGGCTCTGTTCATGCGCGTCGGCGGAGGCATCTACACCAAGGCTGCCGACGTCGGGGCCGATCTGGTCGGGAAGGTCGAGAAGGACATTCCTGAAGACGATCCGCGCAACGCCGCCACGATCGCCGACAACGTGGGGGACAACGTCGGCGACTGCGCCGGCATGGCCGCCGACATCTTCGAAAGCTACGAAGTCACGATCGTCGCCGCAATGATCCTCGGCATCGCCAGCTTCGGCCATAAGGGAGTTATCTTCCCGCTCTTGGTCCGTGCCATCGGCGTCATTGCCAGCATCATCAGCACGTATAGCGTCAAGGCCGGCGACAAGGGGACTGCCGCCGAGGCGATGAAGAGCGTCAACCGCGGCTTCGTCATCGGCTCGTGCATCAGCGTGGTCGGCTTCATCGTGCTCGGCTGGTTCTACCTGCGATACGACAACAACTATCTCACCAATTATCCCCAGGCACAGGCGGCCTTTGCTCATCGAGTCCCCGAGAAAGTCACTGAGGGTCTGCCCACATGGGTTACGCTTGGCCAGTCCGACCTCGACATGCGCCCGGCCTGGGCCTGCTTGATCGGGATCATCCTGGCCGTCGCACTCAACAAATGCACCGAATACTACACCGGCACCGAGTATTCGCCGGTCAAGAGCCTCGCCAAAAGTTGCGAAACGGGGCATGCCACCAATATCATCCAAGGCTTCGCCGTCGGCTACGAGAGCAGTGTGGCGGCGGTGTTGATCATTGCCGCCGCCATCCTTGCCAGCGCTCTAGTATTTGTCGGCACTACCGCGACGTTCGTGGCCTTCGGCGTCGCCATGGCGGGCATCGGAATGCTCACGCTCACGGGCAACACGATCTCGATGGACGTGTTCGGTCCGGTGGCCGACAACGCCAACGGCATCGGCGAGATGGGCTACAACAAGGACAGCAACAACCGCGAACTCCAGCCAGGTGATCCCGGTTATATGCCGCCCGCGGATTACAAGCGATCGCGGCAGATTCTGGCCGATCTCGATGCGGTGGGGAACACGACCAAGGCGATCACCAAAGGGATTGCCATCGGCTCGGCGGTGATCGCCGCCGTTTCGCTGTTCAACAGCTTCATCGTTTCGGTCGGCTCCGGCGGCAAGGGAGAGAACGTACGGATCACCGAGGACATTTACAACCTCGTCGCTTCGCAATTGACGCTCTCCAATCCCAAGCTGTTCATCGGCATGTTGATCGGAGGCGCCGTGCCGTTCTTGTTCAGCTCGATGACGATTCGGGCGGTGGGCCGGGCGGCGTTTCTAATCGTCAAGGAATGCCGAATTCAATTCCGCGACAAGGAGATTTGGGCCGGCACAAAAAAACCCGACTACGGCCGCGTCGTCGATATCTGCACCGGCGCGGCCCAAAAGGAATTGGTTGGGCCCGCGCTATTGGCCTTGTTCGTGCCGCTGTTGGTTGGCTTCGGGCTGGGGACGGTCGCGCTCGCCGGGTTTTTGGGCGGCATGATCGTCACCGGCCAATTGCTGGCCGTGTTCATGGCCAATGCCGGCGGCGCCTGGGACAATGCCAAGAAGACGATCGAGGACGAGCCCCGCGACATGGAGCGCAACACCGGCAAGGGAAGCGAGAAGCACAAGGCGAGCGTCACTGGCGATACGGTGGGCGATCCGCTCAAGGACACTGCCGGCCCGGCCATCAATCCGCTGATCAAGGTGATGAACATGGTCAGCCTGTTGATCATCCCGCTCGTGCTCCCGTTCGACACCGAATTGCTCGGCAAGTTGCCGACTGTCAAAGCAGCCATAACCGAACCGCCGTCGATGGGCATGTTCTGGGGCGTGATTGTCGTTTGCGTGCTCGGTTTGGTATGGGCCGTTTGGCAATCGAAACGCGAAACGCTCGAAATGGGCGATACACAATAGGGCATCATGCCGAGCGAAACCTCCGAGAGTCTGCTGAAATCGCGGAGTTATATCGGGCTGCTCTTGGCCCAGTTTCTGGCCGCCTTCAACGATCAGGCGATCCACTTCGTCGCAATTTTTTACGCCGGCGACATGCTGGTGCGCTATGTCGGCACGAAGCACATCGACGAAAAGGCGGTTGTGACGATCGTCACGGCCTGCTTCATCTCACCGTTCTTCTTCTTCTCTCCTCTGGCCGGCGTGCTGGCCGACAAGTTCAGCAAGCGGGCGATCATCGTTTTCTGGAAATACGCCGAGATCGCGATTACAGGCGTGGCGCTGGTAGGTTTTCTCCTGCCGCATGCCGCCGGCTGGGGCTGGGCCAGCCCGCAAACGCTGGCCGTGCTCGGGGCTGCGCTCGTGGTGGCGGCGGTGTTCATGATGGGAACCCATAGCGCGTTTTTCATTCCCGCCAAATACGGGATTATGCCGGAGATTCTTAGCACCTCGGTCCTCTCGCGCGGCAACGGGCTATTGGAGGGGACGAGCTTCACGGCGAATATTCTCGGCACGGCGTTCGGCGGTTTTTGCTACGCGGCGCTCAAATCCAGAATTCTCGATAGCGGCGAGCTTGAGCCTGGCAAGGAATGGCTCATCGGAGTCGTCTTGCTGGGGTTGGCGATGGTCGGGACTCTTGCGGCGCGCTTCATCGCGCGCATTCCGGCCGCCGCGCCCGACCAACCTCTGATCTGGCAGCCCTGGATTCCCTTGAAGTCGAGCTTCGCGGTGCTGCGCTGCTCGCGGCCGCTCGTGCTGGCCACCGTTGGAATCGCCTTTTTCACCTTCATGACGCTGTTCTTGCGGCAAACGTTGATCTTTCAGGGCGAGTCCGCGAAGGATTACCACGAGTATTTTCAACGTCGCAAGACCGAACGAGTGATTCGAGACAAGGTGGCTGAACGCGCCCGCGAACGCGCGGCGGAGGAGGCGGCACTCAGCGACGATGCGAATTCGGCAGGACCTAGCCCGTCGGGAACCGCCACGGATGATTTCATCAATCCCGCGGACGTCATCCCTGAGGCCAGTCCGGCTCAGCGCGCCGAGCTTCGAATCGCAATGTTGGCGGCGCTTGTCGGACTCGGCGTGGGCATCGGCTGCGCCGCTGCTGGAATGCTCTCCGGTGATCGGATCGAGTTGGGACTAGTTCCGATCGGCGCGGTCCTCATGTTCTTGCTAACCTTGGCGTTGGCCGGCGCGATTCCCGTCGGCCGCGGCGAATCGGAATGGCCAACCCGGCTCTTTTTGATCCTGGTCGGCATTGCGGCGGGACTCTACATCGTGCCGCTGTACACGGTTCTCCAACATCGGGCTCCAAAGGAGAGTAAGGGAAGCCTGGTGGCGATGAGCAATTTCCTCAACGTCAGCGGCGGACTGGTGGCGATCGGCGTGTTTTATTTCTTGACATACGCCTTTCAGTCGTTATTTAGGCTGAATTTGAGTCGGGAGGATGCGAAGATCTCCTTCGAAAAGTTGTCGCAGTATGTCAATCAGCTTCAATTGCAACTGCGAATACCGCCCCTGCTGTTTCTCGCGGCAAGCCTGATCACGTTGGTGATGATGCTACTGCTCTGCTTCGCTCGGCCCGATTTCGTATTGCGGACGTTTTCTTGGTTTCGCGTGCCGGGCCGGCGACGGCTGCACGCCGTCGGGCTTTCCAATGTGCCGGCCGACGGCCACATCATTCTCGCGACCAATTGCCACGGCCTGGATCAGTGGCTTCAAGTGCTCTCGGCCATCGACCGCGGCATGCGATTCGTCATACGCGACGGTGCATCGCGAAACGGCGAGGGCAACGATCGATTCCTCGAATCGGTCGCGCGAGGGCTGCGTGTGCTCATTCCCGAGCCGACGTCGACCAATGGGCGCGATTGGGAAAAGTTGGTCGACAACGGTGCGACGACGCTCGAGGCGGGGAGCCTGATCGGACTGGCCCTTGACTGTCCGGAGACCAAGAACGAAGCCGATTTGCTTTTGCAGGAACTTCAATCGCGAGTGCCCTCGGAGGTCCTGCCGGTTTACTGCGGCGCCGGTCCGACCGGGCACGCGGCGCTGCACCACACCGCCTGGCGACCGATCGTCGCCGTCGGCAAGCCGCTCCCCTTCGGCGCCACGCCGGATCAGATTCGCGCGGCGATTCACGGGCTGGGGGAAGGAGTCGTGCCGCTCACTCCCACTCGATCGTCGCGGGGGGCTTCGAGCTGATGTCGTAGACGACGCGGTTGACGCCTTTCACTTCGTTGATGATCCGCGTCGAGATGCGGGCCAGTAGCTCGTAGGGGAGATGGCTCCAGTCGGCCGTCATGAAGTCTTCGGTTTCCACGGCGCGAACGGCGATCACGTCTTCGTAGGTCCGTGCGTCCCCCATCACGCCGACGCTTTGCACCGGAAGCAGCACGGCAAACACTTGGGCGGTCTGCCGATAGAGCCGGGCGGCCTTGATCTCGTCCACGACGATCGCGTCGGCGTCGCGGAGCGTGTCGAGCCGCTCGCGCGTCACCTCGCCTATGCAGCGGACGGCCAGCCCTGGCCCAGGGAACGGATGCCGCCAAACGATCTCTTCCGGCAGGCCAAGCTGCAACCCGAGCTTTCGCACCTCGTCCTTGAACAGGTCGCGGAGCGGTTCGATCAGCTCGAAGCCCAGTTTATCGGGCAGACCGCCGACGTTGTGATGGAGCTTGATCGTGGCGGCGGGGCCGTCCTGGGCGGCGCCGCTTTCGATCACGTCAGGATACAGTGTCCCTTGGGCAAGAAAATGCGCGCCTTTGATCCGCGCCGCCTCGGCGGTGAAGCATTCGATGAAGGCATGGCCGATCCGCCGGCGCTTCTCCTGCGGGTTGGTTTCGCCGGCGAGTGCCGTGAGGAACTTTTCCTCGGCCTGCACGACGTGCAGATCGGTGCGAAAATGAGTGGTGAACTCACGAATCACTGATTCGGCCTCGTCCTTGCGCAGCAAGCCGTTATCGACCAGGATGCACGACAACTGCGGCCCGATCGCCCGATAGAGAAGCGCCGCCACGACCGACGAATCGACGCCCCCGGACAGCCCGCAGATCACGCGTCGGTCACCGACTTGCTCTCGGACCCGCGCGATCGTTTCCTCGGCGAATTCGCCGAGCCGCCAGGTGCCGGCGCAGCCGCAAACGGTCGTAAGAAAGTTCGCCAAGATTTTCGTGCCGCGCGGAGTGTGCGTCACCTCCGGATGGAATTGCAGGCCGAAGATCGGCAGCCGCCGATGCTTGACCGCGGCGATCGGGCAGGTGCCGGTGCGGGCGAGCGGAACGAAATCGCTCGATACCCGCGACACCTGATCCCCGTGGCTCATCCAGACTTCCGACTGATCGGCCACCCCGGCGAACAGATCGCCGTGCGAGAGCACCTCGACGTGGGCGCGGCCGTATTCTCGCGCCGGAAAACTTTCGACTCGCCCGCCGAGCGCCTCGCAAATCAACTGCATCCCGTAACAGATTCCCAACACGGGAATGCCAAGCTGGAAAATCGTCGGATCGCAGTGCGGCGCTCCCGGTTCGTAGACGCTCGCCGGACCGCCGGAGAGGATGATCCCTTTGGGCGCCAGCGCTTTGACCCGCTCAGCGGAGACGTCGTGCCGGACGATCTCGCAGTAAACGCTTTGCTCGCGGACGCGCCGAGCGATCAACTGGGCATATTGCGAGCCAAAGTCGAAGACGAGGACCTTTTCGTCGGAAATCCGCGCCGGCTCGATTGCCGGCCCGCTCAGTTCGCGGGTCATGACGATCATCCTTCGGCGCCGCTCGCAAGTCGACGCGGCCCGGAAACGAAAAACGCCCGTGGCGACGGGCTTAAAGATGAGATTATAAGGAGCCCGCCGATCGTGGCAAGTGGCGGAAGGGGAAGTACAAAGTATGAAGTACAAAGTACAAAAGAGAGCGGGGTAAAGCGCTGCGGGGCTCGTCGGCCTTCTTCCTCGGTTCATACTTCGCACTTAGTCCCTTTGCACTTCTTCCGGGCCGTTCGCAGACTTCCCGACTCTGTTCTCTTGGCGTCCCCGGCGTCTTGGCGGTAAGATGGGAGTTGCGCAAACTTGCCACTGGCCCTCGTTAGTCCCGTTAGCAATGAGCCTGGCTATCTCTCCCCGAGCCAATCCGCAACAGGTCGATCTGTTCGCGGGGTATCAGCCGCTGCCGGGCGTTTATGACGAAATGTTCGCGGCGCCTGGCGAACTTCGGCCGCAATGGCGGCAATTTGTCACGTTATTGAATGCGATGGGGCGGGTCGAGTTGGGCCGGAGGTGGGAGCAGGCCCAGCGGTTGATCCGGGAGAATGGCGTCACGTACAACGTGCACGGCGACGCGGAGGGAAAGGATCGCCCGTGGGAACTCGACGCGATTCCCCTCTTGCTACCCGGCGATGAATGGAGCGCGCTCTCGACAGGTCTGGCGCAGCGAGCGCGGTTGCTGAACCTGATCCTCGCCGATATTTATGGCCCGCAGACGCTTGTGGCCGGTGGGCATCTGCCGCCAGAATTGATATTCGCTCATGCGGGATTTCTCCGCCCCTGCCATCGAATCCATGTTCCGGATCAGACGTTCTTGAGCCTCTACGCCGCCCATTTGGCTCGTTCGGCCGAAACCGGAAATTGGGTGGTTCTCTCCGATCGCACACAATCTCCGTTGGGAGCCGGTTACGCTGTCGAAAACCGGATCGTGATTTCGCGGATGCTGCCGAATAAGTATCGCGATTGCCGGGTGGAGCGGCTGGCGTCGTTCTTCATTTCGGTTCGCGAAGCGCTGCACGGTCTGGCGGCGCATCATCGAGAGAACCCGTGGATCGTTTTGCTCAGCCCCGGCCCGGCCAGCCCGACCTACTTCGAAGACGCCTATCTGGCCCGTTATCTGGGCTACACGCTCGTGGAAGGGGGCGACCTCACGGTTCGCGATCAGCGCGTTTATCTTAAGACGCTGGGGGGGCTGATTCAGGTCGACGTCATCCTGCGCCGCGTGCCCGACGACCATTGCGATCCACTCGAGTTGCGCGGCGGTTCGCGGGCCGGAGTGCCGGGATTGTTGCAGGCGGTCCGCGGCGGCAATGTCGTGGTGGCCAATGCCCTGGGGAGCGGCCTGCTCGAAGCGCCAGCGCTGTTGGCATTCTTTCCGCGGCTTGCGCGACATCTCATCGGCGAGGAGTTGCGGATTCCGTCGGTGGCCACCTGGTGGTGCGGCCAGCCCGCCGAACTGACTCACGTGCTCGAGAACATCGAGCAACTCGTGATCAAGCCGGCGTTCTCGCTCGCGCGAACACGGCCGATCGTCGGCGGGCAACTCTCGCGCGGCGAGTTGACGGAACTGATCGAACGGATCAAGGCCCGGCCGCGGAATTACGTGGGTCAACAGTGGGTCACGCGCTCGACAGCTCCCGTGATGGCCAACGGCGGAGTGCAGCCCTGGCACGTGGCCTTGCGGGCGTTCCTCGTCGCGGCCGACGGGTCTTACCAAGTCATGCCCGGCGGGTTGACTCGCGTTTCGGCGGCCGGCGATCGCTTGGGAGATTCGATGCTGGCGGGCGAAGGGAGCAAGGACGTGTGGGTGCTCTCCGAGGGACCGGTGGCGCCGGTCAGTTTGCTGCAATCTCCCGAAACGCCCGTTCCGCTGCGACGCAGCGGCAACGATCTGCCGAGCCGCGTGGCAGACAATCTCTATTGGCTGGGGCGGCACGTGGAGCGGGCCGAAGGGGCCGTCCGACTGCTGCGGAGCATCGTGCTGCGTTTGGCGGGCGAATCCGATCCGGCAAACTTGCCGGAACTGACCTCGCTCTTACACGCTTTGGCCGAGCAGGGACAAATCCGCCCCGAATTCATCGTCTACGCGGGGGGGAAGGAGACGCCGATCGTCGATCGCGAAATCCTGGCGTTCATTTTCGATCCACAGCGCGCCGGCAGCCTCCGTTCGACGGTTGACTCGGTGCGGCACGTCGCCTCCATTGTCCGCGACCGAATTTCGCTCGATAGCTGGCGCATCTTGAACCGCGTCGAGCAGGACTTCCTTTCGATCCAAACCACCGCCGCGGTCCAGTTGAGCGACGTGCTTTCGATGCTCAACCAGATGATCGTCGACCTCTCGGCCTTTAGCGGCGTGGGGACGGAAAGCATGACTCGCGGCCCCGGCTGGCGGTTCCTCGATATGGGCCGGCGCATCGAGCGCGCGCAGCACACGATCAGCTTGCTGCGCAGCACGCTTGTCGCCGACGGCCACGACGAGAACCCGGTGCTCGAAGCACTTCTGGAAATTGCCGACAGCTCGATGACCTATCGCAACCGTTATCTCACGACGCTGCGACTTGCGCCGGTGCTCGATCTATTGATGACCGACGAGACGAACCCGCGTTCGGTCGGGTTCCAACTTGTCGCGCTCTCCGGGCATGTGGAAAACCTGCCGCGAGATCAAGCCGAGCCGTTGTTTACCGCCGAGCAGAGAACGATGCTGGGCGCCCTGGCAAGCTTGCGACTGGCCGACGTCGCTCAACTCAGCCAGTTGGATCGCGAAGGATCGCGCCGCCATCTCGATCGTTTGCTAAGTCGGCTTGCGCAACAGTTGCGTGCGCTTTCCGATGGCATTTCGCACAAATACCTTGTTCACGCCGGCCCGTCGCGGCAGCTCGCGGAGATCCGACCAAGCGCAGGCGCGAAGTACGAAGTAGGAAGAACGAAGGACGAAGTATGAAACCAGGAATCCCGTGATGAGTGACCCTCGCTTCCGTATTTCGTCCTTCGTCCTTAGTACTTTGTACTTCGTCGTTCATCGTTGAATCGCATGGACTATAAAATCACGCATACCACCGTCTACTCCTACAGCGAAAAGGTGCCGATCTGTCACAATGAGGTGCATCTGACGCCTCGAGAGCATCCGCGGCAGAAGCGCTTGACCAGCCGTTTGGCCGTTCGCCCGCAGCCGGCGGCGATTGAGAACGTGCTCGATTACTTCGGAAACCACGTCAGCTACTTCACGGTCGAGGTGGGGCACGAACGGCTGACAGTGACGGCTTCGAGCCGAGTGCGGCTCAGCGAACTATCGGCGCCGCTGGCGAACGGAACGCCCTGGGAGGCGATCCGCGACCAGATGGCGTCCGACCGCAGCCCGCCCTTTCTTGAAGCCTGTCAATTCGCATTCGACTCGCCGCATGTGGCAACGTCGCCGGAATTATCCTCGTTTGCCGCGGAGACGTTTACACCCGGCCGGCCATGGCTCGAAGCGCTGTTGCATTTAACGCGCCGAATTCATACGGAGTTCCGCTACGACAAAACGGCGACCACCATCAGCACTCCGCTGGACGAAGTGCTCCGGCACCGTCGTGGCGTCTGCCAGGATTTCGCTCATCTGGAGATCGGCTGTTTGCGGTCGCTCGGCCTGCCCGCCCGCTATGTGAGCGGCTATCTGGTCACGGCCCCGCCGCCTGGGCAGCCGCGGCTCGTCGGAGCCGACGCGTCGCACGCCTGGGTGTCGGCCTTTTCGCCCGACTACGGCTGGATCGACGTGGACCCCACGAACGATCAAATCCCCTCGACTCGGCACATCACGCTCGCCTGGGGACGCGACTATAGCGACGTCGCTCCGATCAAAGGGGTATTCATCGGCGGCGGGCGGCATGGAATGAGCGTTTCGGTCGACGTCGCGCCGGTCTCCGGCGACGGCGAGGCTTGACATGCCGCTGCGACCGAGTGATTCCCTCGTTTAACCCGGAGCCAACAGCGACGGTGCCGGACAATCGCTACGCCGTCGCCGTTGGCTCCGGGTTAAACAAAGTAGCGCGCAAAACGAAATCCCGAAGGACTGCGCCCTCGGGCTTTCGCGTTCGCACGAAATTCCAGCATGTGCTCATGGGCAAGGAGCCCGCGTCGGAACTCACCGTCGTCGTCCACTGTCGGCCGCGCCACCGACTGCCGCCCCGACTCGGCCCACACCCTCGCCCGCACGGCCGGCGCCGACTTCTACACGGCCCGTGACGCCCGAACGGCCGTCGTCGTATCCGCGATAGGCCCAATTGCGATACGGATAGCCGCCATAGTAACCGTAGGGATAGCCGCGGCGGTAGTAATCCGAATTGTCGTAATCGGAATACGAATATCCGCTGCTCGGAGTGAGCCACTGGCCGTCTTGGTAGATCAGCCAACCGTTGTTAGTCCAATACCACCAGTATCCGTTGTACCAGCGGTAATTACTATCGGCGCCGCCATAAGCCGGCGCGTAGTCGGTCCAGTTGCCGTTATCGTAGTAGGTCCAACGATTGCCCGGCAACCAGTACCACCATCGTCCGCCGTCCCAGCGGTATCGCCAGCGATTACCGTCGGCAAAGTCGCGGCCGTCCGTCGTGCCGCGGTTAATCCGAACATCCGTTCCGGCGCGCGGTTGAACCGTGACATTTCCACCGCGCGGGCCCTGGACGTTGACGCCAGTTCCGCCGGCCGGCCCCCCGGGCTGCACCTGCACGTTTCCACCTCGCGGCCCTTGAACGCCGACTCCGGCTCGTCCGCCGATGTTGCTTCCCGCGGCCGCTCCCGTCCCGCCGAGATTGGCACGGCCCTCAGCCGCAGCATTTCCCCCGACGCCGACCCGCTGAGCCATCGCGGCTGAGCAACCGAGCACTACCACCGTGGCAAAGCTCATTTTTAGAAGTCTTTGACGCATGATCACACCTCCACTTCGAGGAACCCTCGGGTGTTTTCCTGCAACCAAGCTCGCTATTCCTCATATGAACAACTCACCAACGGCGCCCGACACAGGCGCCGTTCGAATCCGTTGACTTTCACTGTGCTTGCACACCCCATGCCGGAGGCCAATTCTCATGGCTCAGTCCCCGCAGACGACCGATTTGCCGGGCGAAATGGTCGATTTCCGAGCGCTGCGGGCGATATTCGACCGCCGCGGGAGTCGGTACAATGGGCCAATGCCGACCAACGCTCCCCAAGCCGACGCCCTGCGATGGAAAAAGTTTCCGGTGCTCGACGACGGTTTCGCCTGTCTGGTCGACGTGATGGGGGACGATCAGTCAGTCGTACAAGCGGCGCGCGTGAGCTATGGGGAGGGAACGCGCAAGGTGTCGGATGATCGCGGGCTGATCCGTTATTTGATGCGGCATCGGCATTCGACGCCGTTCGAGATGGCCGAGTTGAAGCTGTTGGTGCGCGTGCCGATGGATTGCTGGCGGCAGTGGATTCGCCATCGAACGGCCAACGTGAACGAATACAGCACCCGCTATTCGCTGGCCATCGACGCCGCCCAGGCGACTCCTCCCGGCGAATGGCGCGGCCAGGCGGCTACCAACCGCCAAGGCAGCGGCGCGCCGTTGGACCCGGCAGTCGGCGAGCGGCTGTCGGCGGCGGAACGCGATTTTCAGGGTCGCGCGAGAGCGTTGTACGAGGAGCGAATCGAGGCCGGCGTCGCCCGCGAGCAAGCCCGCAAGGACCTCCCGCTTTCCACATATACCGAAGCCTATTGGAAAATCGATTTGCACAATCTGTTGCACTTCCTGGCACTGCGGATGGATAGCCACGCGCAGTTCGAGATCCGCAGCTACGCCACGGCCATTGGCCAGGAGATTCTCCGTCCGCTGTTTCCGCTGGTCTGGGAAGCGTTCGTCGATTACCGCCTTGAAGCGATGTTTTTGAGCCGGCTCGATCGGGAGTTGATTGCTCGCCTCGCTCGGCGTTTGGCGGCGAATGGACGGCCGTCCGCCACTGAAGAGGATTTTCTGGCGGTGCAGGATCCGACGTGGCGCGACCTCACCCGCTGCCGAGAACGAGACGAATGCCGCGAGAAGGTGGTGCAGCTTGGGCTGCTAACGGAGTAGGCGCACGCCGTGTGCCGTAACAAGAAAGGCGGTCGGCACAACGCGTGTGCCTGCATCCATGTCCAGTTACATCCTGGCTCTCGACCAAGGGACAAGCTCCAGCCGCGCGATCCTGTTTGGGCACGATGGGCGGGAAGTCGCTCGGGCCCAGCAGGAGTTCCCGCAGATTCTTCCCGCGCCCGGAGTCGTCGAGCACGATCCGGAAGCAATCTGGTCTTCGCAGCTCAGTGTTGCCCGCGAAGCGCTCAAGCAGGCCGGCGCAGTGGCGACCGATATCGCGGCCATTGGCGTGACGAACCAGCGCGAGACGACCATTCTTTGGGAGCGCGACAGTGGTCGGCCAGTGGCGAACGCCGTCGTTTGGCAGAGTCGCGTCACCGCGCCCGAGTGCGATCGACTGAAAGCTCAGGGGCTGGAGCCCCTTTTCCGCGAAAAGACCGGCCTCGTCCTCGACGCTTATTTTTCGGGAACGAAGATCAAGCACTTGCTCGACGCCGACGCCAGCCTGCGTCGCCGAGCCGAGGCGGGCGAGATCCTGTTCGGAACGGTCGATACGTTTTTGATCTGGTGCCTCACCGAAGGTCGGCGGCACGTCACCGACGTGAGCAATGCCAGCCGCACTCTGATCTTCAATATCCACACGCTGGATTGGGACGACGAGCTGCTGTCCTTGCTCAACATCCCGCGCGCGATGCTGCCGGAAGTTCGCCCGTCTAGCGAGGTTTATGGTTCTGCGGCCGGCGAATGGCTCGGCGCCGAAGTGCCAATCGGGGGTTGCGCCGGCGACCAGCAGGCAGCCACGTTCGGCCAGGCCTGCTTTGATATCGGCGACGCTAAGAACACTTACGGCACCGGCTGCTTCCTATTGCTCAACACCGGCTCGCGGCCGGTCGCATCGACCAGCGGCCTGCTGACCACGATCGGATGGCAGCTTAATGGCCAGGTAACGTATTGCCTCGAAGGGTCGGTCTTCATCGCTGGCGCGGCCGTGCAATGGCTCCGCGACGGCATGGGAATCATCCGCAAATCAGAAGAGATTGGACCGCTTGCCGCTTCCGTGCCGGATGCTGGAGGCGTGGTGTTCGTTCCAGCGCTCGTCGGCTTGGGAGCGCCCTATTGGGACCCTTATGCCCGCGGCGCAATTCTCGGCTTGAATCGCGGCACGACGGCCGCGCATCTGGCACGGGCGGCCGTTGAGTCGATGGCGTTTCAAAGCCGCGATCTGATTGACGCCATGCGCCAGGACTCGGGGGTCAAGCTGTCGCGGCTGAAGGTGGATGGCGGGGCGAGCGTCAATAATGCCCTGATGCAGTTTCAAGCCGACCTGCTCGACGTTCCCGTGTTAAGGCCGGTCGTGGCCGAAACGACCGCTTTGGGCGCGGCGTATCTAGCAGGTCTCGCCGTCGGCTACTGGGAGAATCTACAAGACGTCTCTAACAACTGGCAGCTTGACCGCGAGTTCGTGCCTGCCATGTCGGCCGTCGAACGAGAGCGGCGCTATCGCCAATGGCAGCGAGCCGTCGAACGGGCCAAAAACTGGGAGAGCCCGGACTCGATGTGATAGCTCAGATCTCAGATTCGAAGAATTGAGATTATGGTTAGCGAACGGCCGAGTGCTGTGGGTTCTCGGCCTGCCGGACTTCGTCGGCAAAATGTCGCGGGTTTTGCTGAAACTTTTCCAGCGTCTCCATGTTGGCGAACAGGTAGATTCTGCTCTCGAAGAAGATTCCGAACTCGCGGTGCCCAGCAATCAACTGCCCTTTGCTGAATGCCAACACGGCGTCGTTCCCCGAGAGCGCCGGCGCAAAGCGATCCGGTTCTTGCAGAAACCGCTTTTGTTCCCCGGGGCCGAGAAATAGATAGGTGATACCCCGATGCACGGCGCCCCATTTCGGATCGCCGCGCATCCAGCAGCGCGGGTCTTGTGGCGCCGTCCGCGAGCGTTCGACGAGGGTCACGGGACAAAAGCCGTCCAAGCCCAAGGGAGGCATGTTGGCTGGAGTCGTTTGTTGCGCGGTCACGACCTGAGGGCCAGTAGCCGGCCCGCGCGGCGCGGTCGCCGTTGGATTTGACTGCACATTGGCCGCCGACGCCGCGACACCGTTCGGTTGTCGGTTGCCCGGACCATCGTTGTGGACGAAGGCAGCATAGTTGTTTTGCGAATAGACCGATAAACCGGCCGCGTCGACCGCTGGCTTCGCGGTCGGGCTCGATCCATTTGGCGCCAAGCCGCTAGCCGTTGCGCGATACGGATTGCCGCCGGCGCTGACGGGCAGCGCTGGCGCCTGCGCCGCGGCGAACTGGCCCGAATTCGGAGCGCCGGCCGCGATCGTATTTGCCGCGGCCGCCGCTTGATTCAGTTGCGCGACATATTGGGCGGGGTCTTGCGGACAGCCCAGCGTGTACAGCACCCGACCGCTTGGCGTCATGATCACGTCAGTTGGCAGCCGCTCGATTCCGTAGAGGTTTCGCGACGTCGCTGGAAAATCATCGGCATTGATTTTCACTGGAACAAAACGAGCATCCATCGCTTGGACGACGCCAGGTTGGTTGAAGACCGTGGTTTCCAATTTCCGGCATGGCCCGCACCAGGGCGCCCAAAAATGAACCAAAACCAGCCGGTTGCTTTGGGCGGCCAATTGTTTTGCCGTTTCCAGGTTCGCTACCCAATGCGGTCCTTCGTCAGCCGCCGCCGACACGATCGGCAAAGCGATGAGAATCGTCGGCAGAAACCAGCGGATTGCCCGCATGTCGACACCCCATTTCCCGCAGGTCGGGAGTTCGTCCGAAAAAACGCTCACCATTCCTTATCGGGCGGGTAAGCCGTTCCAATCGTGTCAAAAATGCCGATTGTCTGGCATCTGACGATTTTTCCTGCACAGAACGGTAGTTTTGGCAAAAGAGGGAGCACAGATCGGACGCACGACGCCGGAAGCGATTTTGGCATTCCGGATAGGCCGAAATTGCCCAGCCGAATGAAGAGACCTAAAATGTTGTATAAACCGGGTGCGGTGCAAAATTCATTAAACATGGGACGACCGGCAAGGCTGAGAGACCGAATGGAAATCTTTCGAGGTTTTGCCCCGAAGTGCTGGACGAACCGCTTGACATGGGCCGACAACTGGTTATGATTGGGCGCAGATTTGAGTTCTGACTAGCAGTTAAGCCTAGCAGTCAGGTGCAGTTGGCCGCCGCGGAATCCGGCGGTCGCTCCTCGCGGTTAAATGCGGGGGGAGTTAAACGCTTCTAATCTGATTCCTGCTCCCTGCCGACCGGTCTTCGCCTTGGGGCGAGCCACGGGTTGGCGAGGTTGCGTCGGCGATGGTTGCTTTTGCAGTGATGCTTTAGCAGCGCAATCATGTCGGGGCAGCCGGGTG
Source organism: Pirellulales bacterium (assembly GCA_035939775.1). Taxonomy (NCBI): domain Bacteria; kingdom Pseudomonadati; phylum Planctomycetota; class Planctomycetia; order Pirellulales; species Pirellulales bacterium. The sequence goes on from DASZFO010000083.1 coordinate 48,096, forward strand.
CAGGTATCCCACGCTGTTGGCCCTGGCCAAACGCATAGCCGTTGGTCGGGTTGCCCCGGCGCTGGGCACGAAGTGTTCTGCGAAACGCTCGCTCTAGGCATCTTTGCCGGTTTGCGTATACATGTTTTCCGTCTGAGAAGGCCAAGCAGGGCCGATAGCCGTTAAGAATCGGTCGATTGCCGTCAAGTGACGGACTTGATTGCCGTCAAGTGGTGGTGCGGCCTGCTGCCGAGAGACGGAGATTTGTTTGAGGCTCGTCCGACGACGGGTTAATGATCTCATTTTTTTCGCCACTTTGGCGATCTCGCTGTTTTCGACCGGATTTCCATCGGTCTTCAATGCCAACCAAGGCAGATCAAGTTCGGCAGTGTTGTCGCGTAGACCGGGTTCTGTTCCCGGCGCTTGACGCGGGTTCTTAATTCTTGTCGCGCTCTTGATGCGCCATTTTCAGGATTGGGTTTTCAGGTGAGTTCAATGGGTAAGAGGAAGAAGGGCCGCGGACGCGGCCGAGGGCCCGGGCCGCACGGGGGTGGGGGTCCAGGGGGCAGCATCGGCGGTCGAATGCACGACAACCCGCGGATGCGGCATCGCGGCCGACGGTTCAGCAATGGCGAGCCGCAAGGAATGCCCTATTCTGACGTCGAGCCCACCGCTGAAAACGGCGAGCCGCTGCCGGTCGAACCTGGGAGTGGCGTTTTGGAACTCCACCCGAACGGCTACGGCTTCCTTCGCAATCCGGACAATAATCTTTCCCGGGAACGGACCGATCCATTTGTGCCGGGCACGATGATCGACAAGTTTCGCCTCCGAGAAGGGGTGCTCATCAACGGCATGGTGCAGCAGGGACGGCGGCAGCAAGGCCCGCGGCTCAAGGAGATTCTGGACGTCGACGGTCTGAAGCCCGAAGACTACCCGAACGTCAAGACTTTCGACTCACTAACTCCGATCAACCCGGAGAGTTGGCTCAAGCTGGAGACCGGCCAGCAGCCGCTTACGACGCGCGTGATGGATCTGCTCACACCGCTGGGCAAAGGCCAGCGGGCCTTGATCGTCGCTCCGCCGCGCACCGGAAAAACGATATTGTTGCAACAGGTGAGCCACGCGATCGCGGAGAATTTTCCCAGGGTCAAGCTCATCATGCTCCTGGTGGACGAGCGGCCCGAGGAAGTCACCGATATGAAGCGATGCGTTCGCGGCGATGTGATCGCCAGCAGCCTCGATCGCGACGTGGAAAGCCACGTTCGGCTCTCGCAGCTCGTCGTGGAGCGCTGCAAGCGCCTGGCCGAGATGGGCAAGGACGTGTTCCTGCTGATGGACTCGATCACCCGTATGGCCCGGGCCTTCAACAAGTGGGTCGGCAACACCGGCCGCACGATGAGCGGCGGCGTGGACGTCAAGGCGCTCGACATTCCGAAGAAGCTGTTCGCTACCGCCCGCCTGTTTGAAGAAGGGGGCTCGTTGACGATCGTCGCCACGGCGCTGATCGACACCGGCAGCCGAATGGACGAGCTGATCTTCCAAGAGTTCAAGGGAACCGGCAACATGGAATTGGTGCTCGACCGCAAGCTGGCCGATCGCCGCGTCTGGCCGTCGATCGACATTTCGCAATCCGGCACCCGCCGCGAGGAGAAATTGCTCGATCCCGATACGCTGCACGCTGTGACCATGCTCCGCCGCACGCTCTCGACGATGCATCACGTCGATGCAATGGAGCAGCTCACCAAGCAATTGGGCAAGTTCAAAACGAACAAAGAGTTCATCAACCTGATCGCCGCCTCGCGCGGGATGGATTGACGTCAGGCGGCGCTGGACCGTGTTGCGGCGGCGACGCCGGCATTGTCTCGATGGGTGCTTGTCTCGGCGAATTCCATCGATTCAGCCGAGCGCGCGGCGTGCCAAGCCAGCCATCCTGTGAACATCAGCACGCCGATCGGCTCGAGCGCGACCGCGGCTGGGACGACGCCGGACAAAAGGCGCTCCATTCCGCCTAGGCCGAGAATGTAGGTCGTGACATACGTCGCGGCAATCCAAATTCGGCCGCGGCGCGAGTCGAATGCCGTCAGAACTCCCCAGGCGAGCGCCGGGGCGATCAAGTTGTAGGTCAGCCTCTCCGTGCCGGGGCCGAAAAGAAGTTGCCACGCGCTCCAGGCCGCGATCGTGAATATCGCCAGGCGCTTCGCGGAACTCGTGCGCCGCCGCTGCCAGAGGCACCAGCCGAGCGTCGCCGCGCCGGCCGCGATCTGCAAAATCAGATACGCTCGTTTATCGACCGGCGACTCGAATTGCTCCCAGATCGTCCAGGCATCGCGATAGCCGGGAAAGCGGAACTGAGTGGCCTGCCGGTTTACCAGACAGTGATACCAGTCGGCATACGCGCCGAGCACCGCGACGGCGGGCTTCGTCAAGAACGGAACGAGACCCAAAGCGGCGGCGCAAATGGCGACGCGCGCGGTCAATCGTTTCGGCCATTGAACGCAGAACAAGCCGACGGCCACCAGCGGCCAAATCTTGATGTACACCGGCGCGGCAAGCAAGAACGAACCGCGCCACCAGCGCCCGCGCACAATCGCCGCCCCGGCAAACAACACGAGCGCCACCAGAATGGCATTGCTCTGACCCGACCAAACGCTGCGAGCGGTGCCAAGTAGAACGAGCAGATGGAATAGGCCTTCCGAGCGCGCCGGCAGAAGTCCTAGTGTCGGCTTCCATAGCGCACTCGCCGTCCCCTCTCCCTTTGGGAGAGTGTTAGGGTGAGGGGAAGCGCCTGTAGATCCGACGCCCTCACCCCGGCCCTCTCCCAAAGGAGGAGGGAGAGGAACGGCCAACACGTCGCGGAAGAAAACTCGCAGGCTCCACGCTAATAGTCCGACGCTCGCTAGGTTCCAGAAAACGCCACCGAGCCAATCGGGAAAAATGGCGAACGGCGTCATCGCGATGGCGAAGGTCGGGCTGTAATAGTAGGCCCGATCGACGTACAGCGAATTGCCGTCCCACCAATCGCGCGATCCGTGCGAGAAGGCCGTGTAGACCGTATGAAGTTGCGGCTCGATAATCGTCTTGACGCTTGCCGCCACCGCCAGCGCGATCCAGGCGCCGAACGCGATCCGCAGCCAGGTTGCTCCGCTCCAAGTTCGCATTGGAATTTAAGATGGATGGTTCTAGCGGCGAAGCTCGTCGCGCTTCAAATCACCCGCCGCGATGTTGTAAAGTCGCTGGCCGACGATCACGCGTTTGGTCGGATGGTCGTGACGCAAGCGGTCGCAGGGGATCTCGCCGATCTCGTGCCAGGCGAAAGGAAACGGCGGCATGTAATCGCGGTCCCAGGTGAAGCAGAAGTAATCCGCTCCGCCTTTGAGGTCTTCCTCAGTCGGAGGCCAGTGCCGCGGCTCGATTGGATCGCCGTAGTAATAGGTGAATAATGTCTCGATGAGGCCGAAGCTCACCAGCCGGATGTGCGGGGGCAGCTTTCGTTTCAGCTCCGCCATCGCGGGAGCCGCATCCGCGCTGGCCTTGGCCATGCTTCCGATCACGACGCCGACGTGCGACATCGCTACAAACGCGGCCAGCGCGACGACGAAAAGATACCCCCGGCCGCGCGATCCGAGCGAGCCACGCCACAGCAGCGCGGCAAACGTCGCCAGCGCAAGGCCCAGGTAAATCGCCGCGAACCAGATTGGTTGCGACAATTCGCTCATCTGAAAACCGTCAATCCAACTCGCCCCTGCGACCGCCAGGCCGCTGAATAGGATCGCCCCCGACACGCCAGCCAAGTAGAGCGTCCAGCCCAGTCGCATCGCACGAGGCGCATCGGCGGCCAAGGCCCGCTGAATCACCAGGCCGATGAGCAGCGCAAGGCAAGGGAACAGTGGCATGAAATAGCGTTCCTTCGCCCCCGGCACAAGCCAACAACTCGGGAATGCCACGGCCAGGCCGATCGCGAGAAACATCACCCAGGGACGCGCTTCCCCAATCCGTTTGCGGAAGCAGGCGAACAGATACGCCGGCAACAGCGGCGACCAGGGAAGCATGCTAATCAGCACCCCGATGGGGTAAATCAGCAAGTGCATCGCGGCCCGCGTCCAACCCGCGTCTTCGAACCGCAGACCGACGTCCGACATCCAAATCTCGCGCACCGATCGCCAATCGGTTGCGAGGTAGAACGGTATTTGCCACGCGCCGACGACCGCGGCGAACAGTCCGATACCGGCCAAATGCGACCAACTGAAAAGTTGCCGCCAATCGCGCCGCCAGGCCAGATAAACGACAGCCGCTCCCAAGAAATAGATCGGCGCTTGCGGTCCCTTCGCAAGCGCACCCAGCGCGGCGAATAGATAGCCGGCGAGCCACGGCCACGGCTGGCGCCAATGACACGAGTATCCCCAATGCCAAAGCAACAGCGATCCGCTCACCAGCAGCGTGAAGATCGCGTCTGTTTCTGCGAGGCGGCCCATTTGCAATACCATTCCCATCGTGGCGAAGACAAACCCGGCGGACAACGCCCCGAATCGCGAAAGAAACTGCCGCCCATAGCCGTAAATGAGCAAGGTCGTCAACCAGGTGGCCAAGACACTCGGCAGCCGCACGGCCCATAGCGAGCCTTCGCCGAACAGCAACTCGAACAGTGCGATCGGATAGCTCCCTAGCGGCGGCCTGCTCAGAAATGGCTGGCCTTGCTGCCGCGGCACGATCCAATCGCCCGTTTGCAAAATCTCGGTGGCGACTTCCGCTCGGCGCGTCTCTTCCCCGCGAATGGGCAGCGCTGTCAGTCGCGCGCCGTAGGTTGCGGCCGTGACGAGCGCGAGAACCAGAAGCTCCCACTCGATGAGACGCGTCCAGCGACGCGGGGCTCGGGACTCGGGATTCGGGGACCGAGACGCGCACGCGGATTCTGAGAATCCAAAATCGGCAAACTCTTTCGACGCATGGATCGCCACGGGGTTCTCCGTTCGGCGCGGTTTCGTGGACGGGTTCGGCCGGCACGCTAACTGCGGCCGAATCGCAAGAAAAACGCGGCGAACTATCGCAGATACCGCGGCTTGGGGCAAGAGAAACCTCGCCAAAAACCGGGCGCGGGACCGAAATCAGCGCGATTCCCCGACGCGATACGCGGCCGACATCTCCCGCCGGGCTTGGCGGAAATAGTCGGGGGTGAGAACGGTCGTGTGGTCGGCGCCGGGCACAATCGTGATTTGGGCATCGCTGCCGAGTTGCTTGAGCGATTCGGCCAGCCGCAGCACGGCCCCATCGAGATAGAACGTGTCGAGGCTCCCCGTCGTGATATGCAGCTTGCCGCGGAGCTTTGGCGCCAGCACCTGCCAATTCCGCTCGAGCTTGAGGCGAATGTCGAAAGCCTGCCATGCCTTGGCCACTTCCGGATCGATCTGCCCGCTTGCTCGGTCCCAGAGCCGCCGCGGCAGGCCGTCGGCATCGAGCGGGCTGAACACGGCCTCGAACGACCGCAATTGTCCGCCGCGGCCGAGCACGTCGTCCATTTTGCAAAAGGAATCGAACCAGAGGACGGGTGTATCACCGTGACGAGCGATCGGCCGGCGATTGCCCTGCGGATCGCGAACCATGTTTTGAGGCGGATCGGCGTAAAGATCGATCCGCTGAAAATCGCGAAAATCGACCGGATCAGGCGAAGTGCTCCAGACTCCGCCGAAGGTATCCGGATAGCTCACCTGCAACCACAGGCTCGACCAGCCGCCGGAACTGTGCCCCGCTACGAAGCGGGCCGAAGCCTTCGGGACCGTGCGAAAACGCCGGTCGATTTCGGGAATCAACTCGGTGGTGAGCGATTGGCCACGCGGGCCGTTCGTCGCGCTGTCGGCATAGACGTGGTGCCCCCATTCGCACTGCCCGTCGAGCATCACGCGGATAAACTCTTGCTCGCCGTCCGCGGCGCTCGGCGGCTGCCGCGCGAATTGGAGCGCCTCGCGATAACTCCCGCCGAAGGAAGGGACAACGTAGATCACCGGGTAGCGCCGCTCGGGTTGATTGAAGTAACTTGCCGGCAGCACGACCGCCGCGCGATCGAGCACCTCGCGATGATGGAACGTACCTAGCAATTCGCTCTTGATCACGATCTCTTTGACCCACTGGATGTCGGGAAATTTCTCGGCTTCCACCGCGCGATCCAGCATCAACGGGACTCTGCCGGTCCGCCCACCGGCGATTTGAATCTCGACGACGCGACTATAGAAATTGCCGACGCCTTTGCCCGGCTCGGGGGAATAAAAGTCGTTTGCCAACACGGACTGCGCTCGATACTTGCCCGCCGGCAGCCGCGACAGCATGTCGGGAAATCCGGCCGCGGAATCTCCAATGATCTGGCTCGTGCCGGGTCGAAAGTTTCTCACATCGAGCCGGAAAAACGGTTCCGGATTGAACCAATCCGGTCCAAACCGCGGTTCGCCGCCGCGACTCGAGAGAAATACATAGAGCCGGCCGCTGACTGGCTGCGATGCGACTTGCGGATCGACTGTCACCTCAAACTCAACTGCCGCCGCGGGCCCGGCGTGCGCTTCTAGACATGCCGCCAGCGCGACGACCAAAAGAATGCGATGGCAAGATCGGCGAACTTTCATTACGTAACCTTGGCTGCTTCCGGGGAGGGAACGGTTGCAATGCCCGCCTGTCGGAGTTGGCGGAAGAGTTCGTCGATGTGACTGCGGTCGGCCGTTTCGACCGTGCAGAGCACATTGACGGCCGTCACGTCCGGGCCGCAGAACGCCCGGTCGTGAGTGATCTCCTGGATGCTTGCGCCGGCAGCGGCGATTCGCTCGGCCAATTTGGCCAGGCCGCCGGGGCGGTCGCTGATGGTGGCCGTGAATCGGCATAGCCGGCCATCGGCAACCAGCCCGTGCTCGATCACTCGGCCGAGCACGCCGAGGTCGATGTTCCCGCCGGTGAGCACGATCGCGACGTGCCTGCCGGCCAGTTCCGCGAGCGCGCCGTTCATGCAAGCCGCCAGCGCGGCTGCCGCAGCTCCTTCGACGACGCTCTTTTCGAGTTCGGCCAGCCGTAGAATTGCTAGCGAAATCTGTTCTTCGCTCACCGTGACGACTCGTTCGACCAGCGGCTGGGTCATTGCAAACGGCAAATCGCCGACCCGCCCGACCGCCAGCCCATCCGCAAGCGTCGGCTTGAGCGGGATATCGACCGGATGTCCCGCTGCCAATGCCGCGGTGAATGTCGGCACCTGCTCGGCCTCGACGCCGAAGATCCGCACCTCCGGCTTGACGCTCTTAACGGCCGTCGCAACGCCGGCGATCAATCCGGCGCCCCCGATCGGCACGATAATCGCCTCGACATTGGGAGCTTGCTCGACGAGTTCCAGACCGAGCGTTCCCTGGCCGGCGATAATGGCCGGGTCGTTGAAGCCGTGGATGTACGTGAAGCCGTCGCGGTTGGCTATCTCGTGGGCGAATCGGATTGCCTCGGGATACGTTTCGCCGTGCAGGACAATCCGCGCGCCGAGACGGCGACAGGTCGATACTTTGATCAGCGGCGCGAACCGCGGCATGACGACCGTCACGCCGACGCCCAGCAGATTTCCGTGGTATGCCAATCCGAGCGCATGGTTGCCGGCCGAAGCGGCGACGACACCGCGCTTGCGCTGAATTTCGTTCAGTTGCAAGAGCGCGTTGCGCGCGCCGCGCTCCTTGAAACTGCCGGTTCGCTGGAGGTATTCCAGCTTGCAATAGATCCGCGCGCCGCAGAGTTCCGAGAGCTGAATCGACTCGGGGCACGGAGTGACGGCGATTCCGCCGGCGATGCGGCTTCGAGCGGCGACGATATCGGCGGGAAGGACGGACAAGATGTGCAACTCACGCTTTCGCCAATCCGGCCTCGGCGACGGTGCGGAGGACGATTCCGGCGCGCTCGACGTCCACTCGGCTGACATCCAGATGCGTTACGGCACGGATCAGTTGCGGACCGACCGGCAGCGTGTGTAGCCCTTGGGATTTGAGCTGCGCCGCGAACTCGGCGGCAGTCCCCAGCCGCGGATCGACTCGGAAGATCACGATGTTGGTGTCGATTTCCTCGGGGTAAAGCTCGAGACCTTCGACCTCGCGAACCGCGTCAGCAAAGAGCCGGGCATTTTCGTGATCTTTGGCCAAACGCTCGATATGATGGCCAAGCGCATAGAGTGCCCCGGCGGCGATCACGCCCGCCTGGCGCATCCCGCCGCCAAACAGCTTGCGATGCCGGCGGGCTTGGGCAATCAGCTCCCGAGGCCCGGCGAGCGCCGAACCAACCGGCGCGCCGAGTCCCTTGCTGAAGCAAACGCTAACGGTATCAAAATGCTGCGCCCAGTCTGCCGCCGGGATGCCGGTCGCGACGACGGCATTGAATAGCCGTGCGCCGTCGAGATGGGTCACTAAGCCGTGAGCATGGGCCCAGGTGCAAATATCGACGACAGTGTCATACGGCTGAATCCGGCCGGCCCCACGGTTGTGCGTGTTTTCCAAACAGATGAGCCGCGTGCGGACCTGATGCTCATTTTGGGGTCTAATCAGGTCGGTCAATTGGTCCAGCCGCAACAAGCCGAACTCTCCTTCGACCGTCCGCGCCGCCAAGCCGCTAAGCTGTGCGTAGGCCGCCTGTTCGAAGTTGTAGATGTGGCAACCGGCCTCGCAGATGAACTCATCCCCCGGCGAGCAATGCACTCGCACGCCGATCTGGTTCGACATCGTGCCCGAGGGAACGAACAGCGCCGCCTCCTTGCCGAGCTTTTCGGCCACGCAGCGCTGGAGTTCCAAGACGGTGGGGTCTTCGTTGAACACGTCGTCGCCCACCGCGGCGGCCGCCATCGCGGAACGCATCTCGGGGGTTGGTTTGGTGAGCGTGTCGCTGCGAAAATCGAGAGATTTCGTGGGCATGGATCGGGCGGGATGGTGTTTTCGTGAACTTTGGCGGGCTTTTCGTTCACCGCGGCAGCCGTCACAATGAATGGCTTATCGACTCCATTGAACCGTGCCGAGCGGCGCCTGTCTATGGTATGGGCCCTTATGATCTCAGCCGAATTGAAAATCGAGCGGATCGACACCCGGCAGGACGACGTCCGCCGAGCGCTGACGGCGCTGCGCGAGCGGCTCAGCCCGCGGGGTAATATCGTCAGCACGGCAGGACGCCGCCGGACGATCGAGGTGTTCGGTGAACCTCTCAGCCCGCAGCAGGTCGTCGAGCGGATTTGCATCGACGTTCGCCACAAAGGCCTGCCGGCCGTCCTGGACTACTCGGCCCGGATCGACAAGGCGCGGTTGACCCGGGAGACAATTCGCGTGCCGGCCGCGGACTTGGCGGCCGCCCATGCCCAGGCTGCACCGGAGTTTCTGTCTGCGATCCGCCGCATTCGTGAAAATATTCACGGGTTCCAACGGGCGCTGTTGCCCGCCGACGTGATAATCGAAGGCCCGGCGGGAAGCTATCTCCGGCAGCGCTATTTGCCGCTTCGGCGGGTCGGCATCTGTGTGCCGGGAGGCGCCGCGGCGTATCCTTCGACCGTGCTCATGACAGTGGTGCCGGCGCAAGCGGCCGGAGTAGCGGAACTGGCAGTGATCGCACCGCCGACGCCGCTCGGGGCGTTCAACGTCGATCTCCTGGCGACTTGCCACGAACTCGGCGTGAGTGAGGTCTACCGACTTGGCGGCGCGCAGGGCGTGGCGGCGCTGGCCTATGGCATCGAGGGGCTGCCGCGGGTGGACAAAATCGTCGGGCCGGGCAATCTGTTCGTCGCGCTGGCAAAGAAGTTTGTGTTTGGCGAGGTCGATATCGATTCGATCGCCGGGCCGAGCGAAGTCGTGGTGATCGCCGACGACACGGCTCGGGCCGATTTCACGGCGGCCGATTTGATCGCCCAGGCCGAGCACGCGCCGGGAGCGAGCATTCTCATAAGTTGGAGTGATCGGCTGCTTGAAGAGACTTCAAAGGAACTCTCGCGGCAATTGGCGCAACTGGAGCGCGGCGACCTAGCACGGCAGAGCCTGGAGCAGTTTGGCGCGCTGATTCGAGTTCGATCGGCCGATGAGGCGGCGGCGCTCGCCGACGAGATCGCGCCCGAGCATCTGCACATAGCGACGGCCGATCCCGAGCGACTGCTCGAAAGGATACCGCACGCCGGGGCTGCGTTTCTGGGACACTACAGCCCTGTAGCCCTTGGCGACTACGCGGCCGGGCCGTCGCACGTGCTCCCGACCGGCGGAACGGCGCGTTTTGCCAGCGGGCTATCGGCGCTGGATTTCGTTCGCGGCAACAGTGTGATCGCCTATACTCAGGCCGGCCTCGCCGCCGTGGCCGACGACATTCGGCTGCTCGCGGAAAAAGAAGGGCTAACGGCGCACCGCGCGAGCGTCGAACTGAGATTGAAGTCTTCCTCGTAAATCGGCTTGAACATGTCGTACGTGCGTCCTGACATTGCCGCGATGCAAGGTTACGTTCCCGGCGAACAGCCGCGCGGCGGAAAGTTCATCAAGCTCAATACGAACGAGAATCCGTATCCTTGTTCCGGAGCAGTGGTCCGCGCGATCGAGCGGGCGCTCGAGCAAGGATTGCAGCGCTATCCCGATCCGATGGCGGAGGCGTTTCGCCGCCGGGCCGCGGAAGTGCTCGGGGTCGAGCCGAGTTGGATCCTGTGCGGCAACGGCAGCGACGATATTCTGACGATCGCCACTCGGGCATTTGTCTGCCAAGGCGAACTTCTGCGGCTGCCATATCCAAGCTACATCCTCTACAAGACGCTCGCTCAACTACAGGGCGCGCGGTCTGAGGAGATTCGATTCCGCGCGGATTGGTCGCTCGGCGACGATTTCTCCGCCCGCCGCGACGGATTGAAGCTCGCCTTTCTGCCGAATCCCAACAGCCCTTCTGGGACCATGCTCTCGCCCGATCAGATTCGGGACCTCGCCGACCGGCTCCCCTGCCCGCTGCTGGTGGACGAGGCCTACGTCGATTTCGCTGCGACGAATTGTCGGAAACTCGTCGCGGAGAACGAAAAGATTCTGATTTCGCGCTCTCTGAGCAAATCGTATGCGCTGGCCGGGCTGCGGTTCGGCTTTGTCGTCGCGCAGCCGCAAGTAATCGAGCAGTTGATCAAGCTCAAAGATTCATACAATTGCGATGCGCTCTCGATCGCTGGGGCGACTGCGGCCATCGACGACCAACTCTGGCTGGCGGAAAACCGGGCCAAGGTGATCGCTAGCCGCCGCCGGCTCACGGACGGAATGCGGCGATTGGGGTTCGCCAGCGTCGAATCGCAGGCTAACTTTGTTTGGAACCCCCATCCGTCGCTCGCGGTTCGGCCGCTCTACGAACGGCTCAAGGCTGAGCGAATCCTCGTGCGATATATGGATTATCCGGGTTGGGGAGACGGACTGAGGGTTTCCGTCGGAACCGATGAGCAGATCGACGCGTGCTTGGCCGCGCTGGGAGGAATGGTGTAAGAATGTCGCGTACCGCTCAGATTGATCGCAAGACGAACGAAACCGACATTCATCTCGAGCTTTGCCTCGACGGCACGGGGCAAAGCCGGATCGCCACGGGCGTCGGCTTCTTTGACCACATGCTCGCGCTCTTGGCCAAGCATGCGGCCTTCGATCTGACGGTCGAGGCCGCAGGGGACCTGCACGTCGATCAGCACCACACGGTTGAGGACGTCGGCATCGCTTTCGGCCAATCGCTGCGCAGCGCGCTGGGCGACAAGGCGGGCGTCCGCCGCTACGGTCATTTCACGCTGCCGATGGAAGAGGCGCTGGTCACGTCGGCCGTCGATCTGAGCGGGCGCTATGCGTTGGCGTTCCAGGTCGGCTTCCCGTCGGCCAAGATCGGCGATTTCGATAGCGAGTTGGTCGAGGATTTTTGGCAGGCCACCGCGGCCAACGCGCTCATGAACCTGCACGTGCTCTTGCACCACGGCCGCAACAGCCATCACATCAGCGAGGCAGTCTTCAAATCCACCGCGCGTTCGCTGCGGATGGCCGTCGAGCACGACCCGCGGATGACCGGCGTGCCGAGCACGAAAGGAACCCTGACGGAATAATCAGTGGCCGCCGACTTGCAGGCGAAAGGCGGAACGCAAAAACGGTTGGATAACGCACCTGACCAAAGTAGAATGGGAGGATCTGTCTGGTTTGTTGTCTAGTGTCAGGATCGACGAATTAATGGCCTGCACCAAACGCCGCTATAGCAAGGACGAATTCGCCCGGCGAGGCGACGCCATTTACGAGACCGACGTCGTTCGCCACATCACGACTGAGGACGAGGGTAAAGTCGCAGCAATCGACATCGTGAGCGGCATGTACGAAATCGATCCAGATGAACTTCAGGCATGCGACAGACTGCGCGCCCGCGCTCCCGAGGCGCAAGTTTGGCTGGTGCGAATCGGCTCCCGCTATCTCCATCGCTTTGGCGGCCGCGTGTAACGGGGACCGTCATGATCACTGGCGTCGTCACGGGCCGCGAAGCCCGCATCCGCCTGAAGGCAAAGGGGCCCCGGCGCGAGCAGGAAATCGAAGCGGTCATCGACACGGGGTACACCGCTTGGCTTTCTTCGCCGCCTCGACTTATCGCAGCGACGGGACTTCGCTGGCAAAGTTTTGGGCGTGGGGTCCTGGCCGACGGTAGCGAATGCCTTTTCGACGTATTTGAGGCGAGGGTCGTGTGGAACCGTC
>DASZFO010000084.1 GCA_035939775.1 Pirellulales bacterium
GGGAATCCATTTTGACTCGCCGTCGCGAACGGCTCGCCCGCCCCGATCGCTGGCGAGCAGCACGCCGGGATCGCCGCCGTAGTCAACGTCGCCGACCAATAGCAGCGAAGGCGGCGCGAGGGGGACAGGCACCTTTTGCTCCGCGGACTCCGCAAAAGGAGCCATTCCCCGGGTGGCCAACAGTTCCGGTAGCGCCTGGGGAACCGGAATCACGGCGATCGCCCGCTCTTCGATCAAGAACTTGCCCAGCGCATTGCCCGGCAAGGCGATCCAAGGGAACTTGGCCAGTTCACCATCGGGAGAGATCAAGACAATGTTCGCGCCGGTCAAGCTGGCTTCCAGCGGTTGCCAGACTTTTTTCCGCAGCGTCGCGGCCGCCTGCTGCGCTTCCTCGCCGCGGCCATACCCCGCGCGCCACGTCTCGACGGCCGAGTCGATATCGGCGCTCAGGCCCAGATCAATCCAGGCCACCGGTTGGTCATGCCGCACGACGAAGGCAGCGATGCGCCGGCGCCAGATCGGCTTGTCTTGGTTCTCCTCGGTCCAGCCGTAATTGTAGTACTCAATAAGGTCCACCAGGGCGGTGTCGGCCGGGAGGGCTTTGCGCAAATCCGCGCCGGTCCGCTTTTGTTGAGCTCGTTGCTCGGCAAATTGAGCGCTGACATTTGCCAGCTTCCCTTGCAGGTCTTCGACCTTTTCGCTGAGGTCGTTCAGCCGTTTTTTGTAGGCATCGCGGTCGGGCCCGGTGGGAACCTGGTTGGTTAACACCGTTAATTCGCTGGTCGCCGTTTCGAGATCGCCGTACAGTGCCGCCACTTGTGGCTTCTTCGCCAAATCGCGGCGAAGCGCCCTAAGGAACGCCTGCCGGCTGGTGACGGCGCCTTTCCATGCCAAGACCTCGTCGTAGACAATTTCCGGTGGCATCTTGGCCGCGCGGCCGGCGGATAGAAAGTCGCTGAAAACATCTCGGACGTTGTCAATCATCAGCAGTTGTTGGTGTTCCGACTGGATCGCGGCGGTTTGCTCAAGATGCTGCCGCATGATTTCGGTGGCCTGTCGCGCGTGGCCGGCGGCTGCACCGAATGAACGCAATCCTACTTCGCAATATGCCAGATTGTTCAGGCTGGTGGCGTAGTCGTGATGCTTCTCTCCCAAAACCTGCTTGTTGATGGCGAGCGCGTCGACCAAGAGCAGTTCCGCCTTCGCGTAGTTTCCTTGGCCTTGGTATAGCGTGGCGAGATTGTTCAGGCTGATGGCGTAGTAGGGATGCTTCTCTCCCAAAACCTGCTTGTTTATGGCGAGCGCCTCGACGTAGAGCGTCTCCGCCTTCGCGTAGTCACCTTGAGAATAGTACAAGTAGGCCAGATTGCTCAGGCTGGTGGCGTAATGGGGATGCTTCTCTCCCAAAACCTGCTTGCGGATGGCGAGCGCCTCGACGAAGAGTGGCTCCGCCTTCGCGTAGTTTCCTTCGGCGCGGTATAACTCGGCCAGATTGTTCAGGCTGTCAGCGTAGTCGGGATGCTTCTCTCCCAAAACCTGCTTGCGGATGGCGAGCGCCTCGACGTAGAGCGGCTCCACCTTCGCGTAGTTTCCTTCGGCGCGGTATAACTCGGCCAGATTGTTCAGGCTGTTAGCGTAGTAGGGATGCTTCTCTCCCAAAGCATGCTTGTTGATGGCGAGCGCCTCGACGTACAGCGGCTCCGCCTGCGCGTATTTTCCTTCGGCGCGGTATAACTCGGCCAGATTGTTCAGGCTGGTGGCATAGTCGGGATGCTTCTCTCCCAAAGCATGCTTGTTGATGGCGAGCGCCTCGATGTACAGCGGCTCCGCTTTCGCGTAGTTCCCTTGGTCCTGATACAGCGAGGCCAGACTGCTCAGGCTGGTGGCGTAGTAGGGATGCTTCTCTCCCAAAACCTGCTTGTTGATGGCGAGCGCCTCGACGTAGAGTGGCTCCGCCTTCGCGTAGTCATCTTGAGAATAGTACAAGTAGGCAAGATTGTTCAGGCTGGTGGCGTAATAGGCATGCTTCTCTCCCAAAACCTGCTTGCGGATCGCGAGCGCTTCGACGTAGAGTGGCTCCGCCTTCGCGCAGTTTCCTTGGGCTTGGTATAGCGTGGCGAGATTGTTCAGGCTGTCAGCGTAGGCGGGATGCTTCTCTCCCAAAACCTGCTTGCGGATGGCGAGCGCCTCGACGTACAGCGGCTCCGCCTTCGCGTAGTTTCCTTCGGCGCGGTATAACTCGGCCAGATTGTTCAGGCTGTTGGCGTAATGGGGATGCTTTTCTCCCAAAACCTGCTTGCGGATGGCGAGCGCCTCGACGTACAGCGGCTCCGCCTTCGCGAAGTCACCTTGGCTTTGGTAAAACCGCGCCAGATTGTTCAGGCTGTTGGCGTAGTCGGGATGCCTCTCTCCCAAAACCTGCTTATTGATGGCGAGCGCCTCGACATAGAGCGGCTCCGCCTTCGCATAGTTTCCTTCGGCTTCGTACAGAAATGCCAGACTGTTCAGGCTGCCGGCGTAATCGGGATGCTTTTCTCCCAAAATCTGCTTGCGGGTGGCGAGCGCCTCGACGAAGAGTGGCTCCGCCTTCGCGTAGTTTCCTTGGTCTCTGTATAAACCGGCCAGATTGTTCAGGCTACTGGCGTAATGGGGATGCTTCTGTCCCAAAGCCTGCTTGTTGATGGCGAGCGCCTCGACGTACAGCGGCTCCGCCTTCGCATAGTTTCCTTGGGTTTGGTACAGAACGGCGAGGTTGTTCAGGCCGAGCGCGTATTCGGGATGCTTTTCTCCCAAAACCTGCTTGCTAATGGCGAGCGCCTCGACGTAAAGCGGCTCCGCCTTGGCGTAGTTACCTTGAGATTCGTACATTGCGGCCAGATTGTTCAGGCTGGCGGCGTAGTCGGGATGCTTTTCTCCCAAAACCTGCTTGCGAATCGCGAGCACCTCGACGTAGAGGGGTTGCGCTTTCGCGTAGTTCCCTTGGGCTTGATACAAGAACGCCAGATTGTTCAGGCTGGTGGCGTAATCGGGATGCTTCTCTCCCAAAACCTGCTTGCGGACGGCGAGTGCCTGCTCAGCAAGCGGAATCGCTTCACCGGCTTTTCCTGCCTGGTAAAGCTCGCTAGCTCGCGCGTTCAGCTTTTTCGCCTCGTCGACTTGCGCCTGTTCCCCGGGGGTGAATGTTCGTTCCGGCGCCATCGGAGAGACAGACGAGGATGGTGCCGACGCAGGGGCGGCAGCCGACGGCGTTTTCGGTTCGACCGCCCCTGCAAAGCAGGCAACTCCAATCCAGAGCGCGGCTTGCAAAAGCATGACTTGCCCGAGAGATAAATCGTGGCAGTGGAGCGCGGAACCCCAGCGTCTTGGTTTCAATCATACCACAACACCGGTAGCAAGCCAGAATCGACGGAGTCAGCGGGGTGCTCCGTCACCTGCGGCCCGCATCGGTGACGAACCTGCCGGTTGGGCCCTACCGTGCAACGGACAGTACATCTTACATTGCCAGCTCAATGCGAATCGGGGACCCAGCGATTTCACATTTGGTTTTGCGATATCAACTGGTCCGAGCGCCAAACGATTTCCGCCTAAGCTGCCGATTTTCATGGCGTGCTGTGATAGCAGCGCTTACCTGTTAAGTGGAAGGATTTTGCGGAGATCTACGTTCCATTCGCCGGGCGGACCGACGCGCGCTTCGCACCCGTCATCGACCGTGGCCTGTCATTCGCCAATTCGTTGTGGGTAGACCGACGCTTACGCTGGGATCAGACGACGTCGCTCTCGGTTCAAACAGGCCATTGAATTCAGCTCACATAAAGCCAGAATCGCCACAACGCGATTCCATCTCGGCATTTACTGAGTCCAAATCCTGTTTCCACCTTCGGCTACTCAAGCGAGGACAAACCCAGGATTTTCGGCGCCAAGCTCGGCGGCTTGCCAAAGAACGGCCGCGAGCTGATCCGGAGCTACGTCGGATTCGTGAGCCGCAATCGGTTTCCTCCGCTCTGCGTCGAAACTGACTACAATCATGCGGTCAGATTCCGCGTGTGGGGCCACCGCCGCGATTAGGCGGTGGTTCGGGATCGCGAAGCGTGATCGCCGAAGCCGGGTGTATTTCCTTGAATCTCGAATCTGAGGTGAATGACCGTGAATCGCGAAACCATCCTCATCGGTTTGTTGCTAACTGGTTTCTTTCTGGCAGTCCCAGCCATCATGCCACAGGGGAAGGCGGCGGATCCTGAGTCGGCTCCTGCTCCGGTCAATTTTTCCACGCAGGAAGATCACAGAAACATGATGGAACAACTGGGGATCACAAAGCTGCGGCCGGGCCCCAATGGCAATAAATCGGCACCAGATCACGCGAACTATGACGAGGCATTGGCTAACCCATATCCTGATTTACCTCCCGTTCTGACGCTCAAGAACGGAGACCCCGTCGGCACTCCCGAAGTGTGGTGGAACCAGCGTCGCCCGGAGATCGTGGAAGACTTCGAGCGCGAAGTCTACGGGCGGATCCCAAAGACTGTCCCCAAAGTGACGTGGACCGTCACCGAAACTCGCGATGCGACGGTCGGAGACAGGCCTGTCATCGAAAAGCAGCTTCAAGGTCACGTCGATAACTCGGCGTGTCCGGCAATCGAGGCGAACATCTCGATGACTTTGACCACACCAAAGAATGCAAAGGGCCCCCCGCCAGCGTTAATCATGTTTGGCGGGTTCGGATTCGGTGGCGGGCGCGCGGGGCGTATTCCCACGGGCGCGGGGCGCGGGTTTGGACCGCCCGGGCCGTCTCGATCAGAAACACTGGTTCAAGCGGGATGGGGATTCGCCATGATCCCGCCAGCCAGCATTCAAGCCGACAACGGGGCGGGACTGACTCGAGGCATCATTGGTCTAACCTACAAGGGCCAGCCTCGCAAGCCGGATGACTGGGGCGCATTGCGTGCCTGGGGCTGGGGCGCGTCACGAGGTTTGGATTATCTGGAAACTGATCCGGCCGTCGATGCGAAGCGCGTCGGTATCGAAGGTGTTTCACGATACGGCAAAGCGGCACTGGTGGCGATGGCGTTCGATCCCCGTTTTGCCATGGTACTGGTCGGATCGTCAGGAGAAGGGGGCGCGAAGCTCCACCGTCAAAATTTTTGGCGAGGCCGTCGAGAACCTGACAGGCTCCGGAGAATATCACTGGATGGCAGGCAACTTCCTGAAATATGGGACCGCTGAGTCAAAGTTCGGAAGCCTGACCCCAGGTGATCTCCCGGTCGATTCGCACGAATTGATCGCTTTATGTGCTCCGCGCCTCACTTTCATCAGCTACGGAATCCCGTAGAATGGTGATGCGAATTGGCTTGACCAGCAGGGGAGTTTCATGGCCACGGTCGCCGCCGGCCCGGTGTTCCGGCTGCTGGGCGCAAAGGGCCTAGGCACATCTGACGATTACAAAAAGGAGAAAATGCCGTTGGTGAATGCCGGGTTGCTGTCTGGCGACCTGGCCTGGCGCCAGCACGACGGCGGGCACACCGACGGACCGAATATCGAGCATTTCATTGATTGGGCTGACGAGCATTTTGGTCGAAAAACGCCGACTCAGAGGGAATCGCCGACGCCCGTCGCAAAATGAGTTTGTGGGCCCTCTGAATCACACAATGGATGCGTCCCCTTTGGATTACCAGTGCAATTACTCTATTCTCTAGCGGAGTCATCAACATGTGGTCTTGGAGTCTCTGGTCTGTGATTACGAGCTCAAGAACTCGAATGGCGACCGTCGCGGCGGTCGCGGTGACGTTCGCGGCGGTCCTCGCCTCGACGGCCAACGCTGACCCCGCGCAAGACGCCGCGAAGAAAGACGAAGCGCCGCCGCCCACGCCCGCAAAACTGGGCGTCTCGATCAACGACCCGCGCGCGTTGCCCGGCTACAACCTGATCAACGCGAGTGGCAAGACGACGTACCTGTTCGACAACGAAGGCCGCGTCGTTCACTCGTGGACCAGCGAGCATCTCAGCTCGGTCGCATCCTACCTTCTCGAAAATGGAAATCTGTTTCGCCCCGCCGAGGCGGAGAATCGCAAGCCAGGCTTCCAAGGCCCGGCCGCGGGCGGTCGCATCCAAGAGTTCGACTGGGACGGCAATCTCGTTTGGGATTTCGAGTATCACAGCGAAAAGCGCTTGCCCCACCACGACGCGATCAAACTCCCCAACGGAAACGCTCTGCTCATCTGTTGGGAAATGATCGATGAAAAAGAAGCCGTTGCCAAGGGCCGCCGACCAGAGAGCGTGAAGGATTCTCACCTGCAGGCCGATTGCCTGATCGAAATCAAGCCCACCGGCAAGACAACGGGAGAAGTCGTATGGGAATGGCGCAGCTGGGATCACCTGATCCAAGACCGCGACAAAACCAAGCCCAATTACGGCAACATTTCCGAGCACCCCGAGCTGTTCGACGTGAATTTCATTCACGGCGAGGAAGACCAGGTCGCTAAAATGATGGCGACCAAGGACGGTCAAGATAAGCTCCGCACCCTGGGCTACGTTGGCGGCGCTTCCGCAACGCCCGCCGACAATAAAGCCGCTCCCAAGAACGATGGCGACAAGAAGGATGCCGACAAAAAGGACGCGGGGCAAAGTGCCAAGAAAGACGATCAGTCGAAATCGCAATCCAAGGATGCCCAGAAGAAGGATCAGCCGAGCGGGCCACGAAAGGAAGCCGATTGGATGCACGTCAACGCGGTGGATTACAACGCCGATCTTGACCAAATTGTCCTGAGCAGCCCGCACTTCTCGGAAATCTGGATCATCGACCACAGCACCACCACGGAAGAAGCCAAAGGGCACGCCGGCGGTCGCTGGGGCAAGGGGGGCGACATCCTCTATCGCTGGGGCAACCCGCGAGCCTATCGCAACGGGACCAAGGCCGATCAACGGCTCTTCTTCCAGCACAACGTCCAATGGATTCGCAAGGGGCTGAGCGGGGAAGGTCATTTGCTCGTCTTCAATAACGGCAGCGGACGCAAGCCCGAGGAATACTCCTCGGTCGATGAGTTCGTCCCGCCGACCGATAGGGACGGCAAATACATTCGCGATGAGGGTGGCCCGTTTGGCCCGGATAAGGCGCTGTGGAGCTATTCCGCGCCCAACAAGAAGGACTTCTACTCGTTCTTTATTTCGGGCGCTCAACGCCTCCCGAACGGAAACACTTTGATTGACTCGGGCGCCAGCGGAGTCGTCTTCGAAGTGACGCCTGAACATGAGACCGTTTGGAAGTTCGCTAACCCATTTAAGAACATGATGGGCGGGCCACCACTTGGAAGCGGACCGCCAAAGCTGGTCGAAGTGTTCAGCGGTTTCATCCGAGATATGTTGGGTATGAAGGAAGAACAGCGGAAGAAACTCGACGAGATCGACAAAGGATTGATCGCCAAAATCGAACAGGCTCTCACCGCCGAACAAAAGAAGATCCTGGCCGAGCCGATCGATTTCGATTTCAGCAAGTTTCCCGCGCCGGGCGAATTCCTCTCAGCGTTCAAAAGGGACAAGCTGAAGCTCACGGACGCCCAGGCGAAAGAGATGCAGTCCCTCCAAAACGACCTCGATTCGAAGCTTGCAAGCATTTTGACCGACGACCAGAAACATCAAATCGAAGAGTTTAAGAACAATCCACCCGGCGGTCGACCGGGCGGGGCGCCTCCTGGTAGAGGCGGGCCGGGCGGACCTCCGGGCGGAGGTGGACCGGGCGGGCCTCGTCCCGGCGGAGGTGGGCCGCCCCGCATGGGCAATACGCTCTTCCGAGCCACCCGATACGCGCTCGACTTCCCCGCGTTCAAAGGCAAGTCGATCACTCCCGGCAAAACGCTCGTGGAAATCCAACAAGAACTCGACAAGCCGCAGCCTAGAAAAGAACCGAGTTCGGCCAAACCTAAGGAGGCTCAGGCTTCGAATTAGCCTTGCGGAAGTGGTTTGAACGCGTTACCGAAGCAGTCAGTTGTCAGTAGCCGAGCGGCGAGGAGGTGCATCCCGTCGCGCCGGAAATCCGCTCTCCGCAGAGTTTGTCGCCGGTCTTCGCGTCGTAGCGCCTCCACTCACTTCGTGGCGACCGGCGGTCGCGCTTCCAACTCTTCGATCGTCTTGCCGGGCGTGAGGTCCTTGCCGGCGAGGCCGGCGAAATCAGGTCCGTAGCGATAAGCGCGGAAGATGCTGCTGCCGCCGTTGAAATCACCGCCTCCAAATCCCATGAAACCTCCAGGACCGCCCGTTCCGCCAGGACGTCCTGGTCCACCAGGGCCGCCACCCGCCAGCGGGCCGCCAGCGAACGCCTTCATCATATCTTGCATCATCTTGAGCTGGTTCGCCTGATCGCCCTTGAGGACCGCCTTCAGCTTCACCGCGGCCTGCTGCTGAATCTCATCGACGAGCTTCGCTTGCTCGGCCGAAAGTTCAAGCTTGTCGCGGGTCGCGTTCGGCAGCACGTGCTCGAAGTCCGGCGAACCGGGAGGACCGAAGGGCCCGGCGTTTTTCTGCAAATCCTTGAGTTTGGTGCGCTGATCGTCACTGAGCGATTCCTCGAACTTTGAGCCGGCGTCGGTCTCGAAATCGTCAATTTGTTTGCGCTGCTCGGCGCTAAGCTGCAAAGGAAACGACAAGAAGCCGGGCAGGAGTTGAATCGGATGAGTGTTCGCCGGCGGCGGCGTGAAGCGGCCAAACCCACCTGGGCCGCCAGGACCAGGACCGCCCGGTTGTGGAATGCCAATGCCGCCAGTCGCCTTGGCCGGATTAACATATCGCCAGACGATTTTCTTCTCCGGATTGACCTCGAAGACGACACCCCCGAAACCGGTGCTGAGGAGCGTGTCGCCATTGGGTAATCGCTGAGAGCCGGACATAAACGGTGCGAAAAACTCCTGCTTGTTCGCCGCGGAATAGCTCCACACGGCGGACTCGGGCCCAAAAGCGACGCCGGGCTGGCGCTCGTACTTGCCGTCGGCGTTCACCGGCAGCAGGATTTCATCGGACGACGAGTAGTTTCCGTCGGGCCGGCGGCTCCCGTTGTTGAACGCGAGCAGATGCCCCGCGCCCGGAAGACCATCAGGAATCCAGTGGGCATCATGTTGATTGAAGAGCCGCTGGTCTTTGGCCGTGCCGGCGCGATAGGCCTGCGGGTTTCCCCAACGATAGAGGAGATCGCCGCCTTTTCCATGTTTGCCGCCTTTGTGGCCGGCCGCCTCGGTCGAGGTCGTGCTATGGTCGATGATCCAAATTTCGCTGAACTCGCGGGCACTCAGCATGACCTGATCGAGCTTGTCGTTGTACGCGACGGCGTTGCCGTGGACCCAGTCGGGCAAAAACCCTGCGAACTTCTTTCCACCGGCCGCCCCGACATAACCCAGGCCCTTGAGTCGATCCAAGGGGTCGTCTTTCTTGCCATTCGACTTCTTGTCGTCGGGCAGTTTGGCATCATCTTTTTTCGGCTCTGGCTGAATTGGTGGCGAGGCGGCAAAGCGGGCTAGATTGGCAAAGCCCGAACCGCCGCCTCGGGCGAAATTGATATCGACCAACTCGGCGTGTGCGGCCACGTCGCCGAAGTTCGCCTTCGTCGAGTCGTTGTCTTGAATGAGATGGTCCCACAAGTGCCATTCCCAAACGATCTTGCCACCCGTCTTGCCGGACGGCTGAACTTCATAGATGGCATCGACAAGCACGTCGCTCGTGCCGGCAAGCGTCGGCTTCAACCCCGCGGCAATGAATTCCGCCGGCGTCTTCCGCTCCCAGACATTCATGAGGATGTTGGCGTTAGGCAGGCGGGTGATCGAATGATGGCGAATCTGTTTTTCGTTGTGGAACTTGTAGTCCCAGATCAGCTCCCCGTCCCACGCGAACTCCTGGATGCGGCCCCCTTGGCTCGCACCGGCGAAGAAGGCCTCATTCTCGCCGAGATTGGCCGCCCGAAGCAGATGCCCGTTCTCCAAAAGATAAGCATCTTGGCCGGCCGCGTAGCGACTTTCCCAAGCATGCACAACGCGCCCTTGCACGTCGACGAGATATGTCATCTTGGATTGCAATGGGGCGATCAGCGTGTAGCCCTGAAACGCGCTCGGCTCATTCACCTGCACGCCGATTTTCGGCGCCGGCCTGGCCGGAGCAGTCTCTTTCGCCGGATCGCGAGTTGACGGAGACGGGTCACGCGCACCGGGAGGTGATTGAGCAAACAGTGAAAACGACGGCGCGACGAGGACCGGGAACAACACCGCTATGAGCATTTTTCGCACGATCGAATCCTTACATTTCAACATTCGGACCTCCTTTGGAGTGCTATTTTCACTTAGCCGCAGAATCTACGCGCCGATTCCGATACAGCGACGGATCGACCGCCGCAACCATCGCGTCGAGGTCCATAATTCGTTCGAAGAAATGGCAAACGCGCTCGGCCTGGGCAACTGGATCTTCGAGCAGCTCGTTGTAGCTGACGCGCAGCACGGCGATGTGCGGCTGCCCGGCGAGCCAGCGGTCAAGTTCTTCCAAATGAGTTTGAAAGGCCGCTTTCATTCGTTCGCGGGGCGCCGCGGGGCGGCCCAGCCGCTCGAGCATTTTTTCCTGCGAAGCGAGCACTTCGTCCAGATCGCGCTCCATGAAAAGCACCCGATAGCGCTCTCCCGGCGGCAGGTCGCGAAGCAACTGCGAAACCATCTTGAAGGCCTTGTTGCGAGTATCGGACAACCATGACGAATCCTGCTTGATCTTCTTGACCTGCTCGAATTCGAGATACCCGCGGGGGTTGTCGGTGTCGGCCGCGCGGATGGCGTCAGTGACAATCTCGATCCCACCGGCCGACAGCATCTGCATCATGAGTGAAGTGCCCGAACGTGGCAGACCGGAGACGATCATGATCTCTAAATCGGTTGGCATTTCGTCGCTCATGGAAATCTCAGTTTGAAACCACGATGGCAACAAGAGCACTCGGGCTCACAAGTTGACTTTGAGAATCGGTTTGACGGCGAAGGCAACTACCATGGAGGCGATGAACCAAAAGAACACCCAAGTGTTGGTCCCACAGGTCCAGCCGGACCGTTGGGGGTAATCGATGGCAATGCTTTCGACCCGCGAGTCGGGCGGAAATGGCGCCTCGCGCGGATTTTCGAGGGTCCGCCCCCACGACCAGCCTGGGCGCTCGCGGCTCACCGGCATGAATCTTTCGCCGACGACAAATTCCTTCTCAAATCGATGCCGGCCGATGTCGAACTCCAGCCGATGAACGCCATCTTGTCTGGCCCGCACGTTCCAACAAACCATATTCTTGCTCGGCACGCGGACTGGGCCGACGGTCGTCTCGAAATCGGGACTGGTTGCCAACTGCGGCGAGACGGATTGACCCTCGGCCAGCTTGACCGTCACCACTGCATCCTCGCCCACGCGGATCGGCCGGGCCTGAAACCATAGCGTCAATTGAAACAGCGCCAGTGTGATCGGCACGAACATGACCAGCATCGGCACCAACGAGAGTAACAAGAGTTTCGCCACGCCAACAAGAATCCGGCTTTGCGAGCGCAGGCTCACCAGCACGCTTTCTTTGAATAGCGATAGGGCGAGCAGGTTGGCCTTGATCGCGGCGCGTGCCCGCTTGATCGCCGGCTGGTTCGAGGTGTGTTTGAAAACCACGAGCATCAGCACGCCCGTGACTGCGGCGACGAGCGTGGCCGAAAGCCAGCCCGGGAGCGAGGCAACCGGCGCGAGCAGCACGCTCGCGCAGGCGTTGGCGATCGCGTTCAACCAGACAATCAGTTGAGTCATCGCAAAGTCACTCGATGTAGCCCAGCCCGCGGAGTTGATCGGCCACC
Organism: Pirellulales bacterium; assembly: GCA_035939775.1. Taxonomy (NCBI): domain Bacteria; kingdom Pseudomonadati; phylum Planctomycetota; class Planctomycetia; order Pirellulales; species Pirellulales bacterium. The sequence continues at coordinate 11,823 of DASZFO010000084.1, forward strand.
TGCTGCTCGGCCTCTTCGACTTTCAGCCGCTTGATTTCATTCTCGATCGCGCTGGCGACGAATTCGTCGAGACTACTGAATCCGGCCGCCGCGGCGGCCGATTTGGCACGTTCGTAGAGGGCGGGATCGATGTTGAGTTTGCTCATGGAATCTCTCGAAGTGGTTTTGTCGGAGTGGACGCTACGGCGTGAACTCCAACAGCTATCCCGTAAAAACACTCTTACCCGTAATCGTGCTCGCCGCCGGCAATCCGAACTCGCTCAGGATCGACGGCGCGATGTCGATGAGCGACGGCGCCTTGGCCTTGATCGGTCGATTGCAGCACAGCACGCCGGGCACTTCCAGCGCGTCGACGCAATGGTCGGCGCTCCAGGCCGCCGTGTTGTCGGAGATCACCTCGGGCATCAGCTCGCCCGTGCAGGTCTCCCACGAAGCCCGATAGCCGCGCTTGTAGCCGATGATCAGATCGGGGGCCATCTCCATCGCGCTGCCCGAATAAATCTGGTCGGAGCGATAGACGCCGCGGATCACCTGCTCGCCATTCGTGTCGCGGACGGCTTGCAGCCGGGCAACGAGCTGCTTGAGCAGCCGCTCCCGCTCCTCGCCCGGCGCGACGATCCCATCCGGCTCGCGCCCCTTGAGGTTCAGATAGAGGCCGTTGATTCCCAGGCCATAGGCCCGCGTGCGGGTCCAATCGGCGTCGTGCCGGATCGAGGTGCACTCGCCGGGGTTGAGAAAGCCCGTGTCGCGGAGCCAGGAGTTGAGATTGAACTGCCGCCCGAAGTTGGCGAAGCCGTGGTCGCTCATCACGAAAATCGTGGCCTTCGCGCCGTAGCGATCGTGAATGTCACCGATGATCTTGTCGAGCTTTTGATAAAGCCGTTTGATATGGGCGAAATACTTATTGGTTTCGGCGGGCGTGCGGGACGGGTGCGGATCGTCGGAATCCCACCAGAACATGTGCGATTGGAGATCGCTGCTGGAGAAATAGAAGAACAACAGGCCGTCGTCGTAGTTTTCGACAGCATACTCAAACAGCGCGAGCCGCTCGTCGAGCACGTAGGTGGCCTGTCGGAGAAACTCATCGTCGGTGAACACGCCGTTTGAGCGCGCCTTGTGATCCTCTTGAAAGCCGGTTGTATAGAACGGCCCGAGCTGTCGGGAAATGTCCTGCACGAAGCTCGGCGGCTCGGAAATCTTTTGCGCCGGCGACGAGGGATCGATATTGATCGGCGAAACGTACAGGCGGAAATCCGGCGCGACCTCTTGCAGGTAGAAGCGGCAAATGCCGGCCGCATGCTGATCGGGAAGTGGCGAGGGGGTCGAGACGGCGAAATCGAGCTTCGTCCAGCGGCTCCAACCGCCGGCGTTGAGCATGACCTTCTGTCCCTGCACCTCGATCAGCGCCGCATTCGATTGGCGATCCCGATGGACTTCGAACTCGACGACAATGGGCTGAGGGTTCTTGAGCAGGCTATCTTGCGGGCCGACCAGTTTTGCGCGAGCCGAATCTCCGTTGAAGACGAGCCTCGCCCGCATGCCACCCCCTTCGTTGACGCCGTCGGCGGCTGTGTCTTCGCTGAAATACTGATAGGTTCCGTAGCCGCCGAGCATATCGGGCGTGCCCATGCCGGAAAGGCACCGATGATGCCCGTGCTGCGAGGGACTAGGCGGGTAGTTCGACGGCAGGTCGTAGAACGTCGACGGGACACCCGCCGCGTCGAGATAGTCCCAAAACGGCACCCCTTGCCGCTTGAGCACGGTCTCGGGTGGTTTATGGTTGAACGGCCAGAAGTCCAATTGCAGCCGATGATCGCCGACTTCCCAGAATCCTTCCGGTGGCAGGGTTTCCGCGCCGGAGAAGATCGGCTCGCACCTCTCGTGGGGATGGCGATGGATGAAATCGAAGATGCCGTGCGAGCCGGGACCGGAGCCGTTGATAAAATTAGCCCAGGCGACCGGGCTTTGCGGCGGAGTGCTTGTGCCGAGATCGCTGAAACCGCCAGCCGCGGCCATCTTGGTGAAATTCGGCATTCGCCCCTCCTTCATCAGGATCGACGTGAGCCGGGGGTCCATGCCGTCGATCCCGATCACGATCACCTTTTTGCCAAGACTTTTCGAAACGCGGTTGATGCTGCCGATCCAATACGCGCCGCCGGCAAGGCCAGCGATGCCCGCGGCGAGGGCGGATTTTTTGAGGAACGATCGCCGCTTGATTTGCGGCACGGTAGATGAGGGAGTCGTCGCCATTTATGAGCTTGCGCTGGTTAAAGTAGTTGCCGCCTGCCGGCTCGGCACGCCGAGCCCGCCCGGTGTCAATGGACCTTCGGCAACCTGCAGCACCCGTCCATCCATGTGTTCGGGCTTCGGGATGCCGAACAAATCGAGCACGGTCGGGGCGATGTCCAAGAGCCGCGGGTTTGCCGTTTCGATCCGGCGGTTGCAAAACAGCACGCCGGGCACGACGGACGGATCGACGCAGTGATCGCCGCTCCAGGCCTTTTTGTTGTCGTGAAACACGTCGCGGCTCGTCCGTCCCACGGCGGCCTCCCACGACACGCGATAGCCGCGGGCATAGCCGACGATCAAATCCGGGGCCTGCCCTTTGTACGGCCCGCGATAAACCTTTTCGGCCTGATAGACGCGCTTGATCGCGGGACTTCCCGTCGCCGGATCGACGAGCTTCGCCAGCTTTCCGGCGATCTCTTCGCACAATCCCGCAGTCTCCTCGCCCGGTTCGACGATCCCTTGCTCGAATTTGCCCTTGCGGTTCACGAAGATGCCAGTCAGTCCAATGGCGAAGGCGCGGGTTCGCGACCAATCGATGCCTGTGAAATGCGGTTCGTTTCGCCGGGCGTCGTCAACGACGAGATAGCCGTTCTCCTCGAGCCATCGATTGAGATCGATGCCGCGGCGAAACGTGTTGAAGCCGTGATCGGAGAGCACCATCAGCAAATTGTCGTCGCCGCACTTAGCCATCGTGCGGCCGACAACCTGGTCCATCCGGGCGTAAAGATCTTCGATTGCGTGGCGATGGGCCGCGGGCAATTCGGCAGGCCGCGCCGGGTGCTGCTCGTCGAGATACCGCCAGAACATGTGCTGCATGCGATCGGTGCCGTCGAACACACAAACACACAAGCCCCGCGGCACTTTCTCCAGCGAATCGAAAAACATCACCTCGCGCTCGCGGTCGATGTCGGTGCACTGCTGGACGAAATGATCGTCGGCCAACACTTCCTCGCTCAGGCCCCAGGTGTCTTCGGCCAGCCCGAGCGTGGCATAGGGGCCTTGCCGCTTAGCCAGGTAGATCGGATAGACCGATGGGTAGCCGATCGCCATCGCGGGATTCTCGGGGTCGATATTGACTGGCGTGGCATAGAAATTGAAATGTGGCTCGGTGCTCAATAGCAGAAATCGACACACGCCGCGGATCGTCGTGCGAACGCCCGCGCGGAAGCTGACCTGAATCCAATCCGTGTATTCGTTGAGCTTGAGCGGGTGTTTCGAGCCGTTGATTTTTAGCACGCCGCGGTCCGGGTTGAGAATCGTTACGGTAAACGGCAGCTTCAGCGGGCCGAGATCGGGCTTGGTCGGATGATTGGGACCGAGCAGGTCGCCCTGGATCGTGTTGCCTTCGCGCGAAACATAGTGAATCTCGCCGCCAGTCTTTTCGCTGCCGTCGGCAGGGCGAGTCGTGTAGTGCGAAAAAGTCCCTTGCGTGCCTCGTAGATCGGGCACACACATGGCCGAGAGCTGCACGCCGCGGAGCTTCTCCGGCGGAAAGGTGATGGGCACGCGGAGAATCGAGTTGAAGATCCCGTAGTCGCTCAAGATGCTCCAAAACGGCTTGCTCTTTCGCAGCATCCGCACGTCGGGCCGGCGGCCGAATGAAACGCTGAGCGGCCCCCAGCCGATGGAGCGGGCCGTCGTGCGGATTTCGACCGAACTGAGCTTTGGCTGATACGTGCGTTCGTCCGGGATGAGGAAGTCAAAGATGTTGTGCTTGCCCGGATTCACGCCCGTCTGAAATGATGACCAGGCGACCGGCGAGATCGGCGGGAGCGTGCTGCCGAGCGATTGAAAGCCGCCTTGCTCGCGGAGCTTCGCCAGATTCGGGAGCTTGCCGGCGGCGAGCAGCTTTTCCGTCAGACCGTGATCGAGGCCGTCTAGTCCGAGAATGACGATCCGACGAAAGCGCACTTTGCCCGGCGGCTGCTTGCGAAAGATCAACCGCAATAAACGGCGAATCGGCCAGAACAGCACCATCGACATGGCCGAAAGTATGGCCCCGAAGATTGCAAAGAATGAACCGGCCAGCGCGAAGCCGGCGCCCGGCCCGATGTAGGCTAGCGCCGGCTTCGGCAGAAGCAGGATCAACAGCGCGGCCGCGAAAAGAACCGCGGCCCGCAATGGTTTAGCGCCGTGCTTCACTTCTTTTCACTCTTATTGTCGTTCTTGATCACGTTTTCTATCCGTTCGCCCGGCTTCAGGTCTTAGCCGGCTAGGCCCGGAAAATCGAGTCCGTAGCGATACGCGCGGACCAATCCGCCGGGACCATCTGGGCCGCCGCGTCCGCCCGGGCCGCTTCGCGGGTGGGGCACCGCGCAAACTGTCTGCTAAGTCGAGCTTACCAAATTCAGTAAGTTGTTGCGCCGTTGCGTCAACTAGCGAAGCCGAGGACGGGTGGATAAAGCTCCAATAGGAGCCTGTTATTTCCCCGTTCGCTCAGCTTTGCATGCGTATTGTCGAAAATGAGCCACTGAAAAACCCGGAAACGGTGGCCCAAACCACCAGTCTCGGAATCATGAAGTGCCAGTCGCGACGATGGATTTCAGCGCGAATCAGCCGGAACTCGATAGATCAGATTTGTGCTTGCCGGGTTCAAATCTCGTTGCCGGGTCGTCGCATGCCTACGGTTTTTGGCAACGCGTCCAAATCCCGTCACATAAGCCGCGCCCCCGGTCCTGCCTGCTGATTTATCAGCAATTAGCGGATTATCGGGCATTGAAGGGGGAAATACTTGATGGCTGGGGCCTAACGGCCAAACTCGCACTGGGGCCCACTTCGGCGGAGCTCGCGCGTCGGTCGCATCGACCGAAGTTTGGTTTTGTGTCGGTCCGGGCGGACCGACACGCCTCTCGGCAATGCTACGGATCAAGCCGATTAGATCAGGCCAAGGAATGGTGCCAAATGCTGCCGCCCAGCAGTGGAGTATGTGCCGCAGGTCGGCCGCAACGGTGCCGACAAATCGACATCATTCGCCCGGATTCTTCGCAATGGCCTGCAGAACGACGGGATCCGGCCGATGCGGACTTCTGACGTTCCTACTGAACAGCGGAAATCTTACGGGCCTTAAGGTCGGTCAACACATCCATCCGTCCGGGCGCGTCGAGACACGACATATCGGCCAACATCTGGCCGCGAATTGTCTCGACCAGGGGCTTGCAAGTCGTGTAGCCGCGCGGCCAGGAACGGAACGCGGGGCCCGACGTGCGGCACGGCGGGCGACGACCGACTGCGGTTCGATCGCCGAGTCGCGCCGCGGGCGTTGAGATCGTTCACGCCGGGGGCAAGTCATAGCGGGACTGAAGAATCGGCAGAAACCAGTCATAAAAAACGGAGCCCTAACTCGCGTTTCGCGACCGGCTTGCCGGCTGCGACACCCAGTCGATTGCCTTCGCGGCTCGCGCCGCGACGAGCATTTTTGCTCGGCCCGATTTGGCCGTAGCGGTTGGCTTGCTCCAGGTTCTCGGTCGACGATGGCCGGCCCTCGGAATATCTCGGCGCTCGACTCGTCCCACTGGTAATTGAGATGTCGTTGACCCTCGCTAATAAGAGCGTCTGAGTTGATCGACTGAGTTGATCGTTCGTGCCTCGCACGTCGCGGGGCGGTTGTTTTCCTAACGACCGCCCCCACCCGGGGCGGTCTCTTTCCTCACAGGAGATCCTCCCATGAGCGCGGATTTGAAGCAGCTAAGCTCCAACCAGGAAATCCCGGCTTGGCACGGCGACTTTCTGAAGATGATGCCGGCCATTCGCCGCCAAGCGCAAATCTCGTTTCGTAAGGCACCGCCCGAGTTGCGCGGGGAACTCGTCGCGGAGGTGGTCGCCAACTGCTTGGCGGCTTACGCCCGACTGCTCGAACTTGGCAAGCAGCACGTCGCCTTCCCTTCCGCGCTGGGTCGCTATGCGGTGGCCCAAGTCCGCGCCGGTCGCCGCGTCGGGAATCGTCTGCGGGTCCGCGAGGTCCTCTCGAATTACGCGCAACATCGAAAGGGCTTTTCGGTCGAGCGGCTCGACTATTTCGACGAGGAGGAGAATTGCTGGCGCGAGATTATTGTCGAAGACAAACGAGCGACGCCTGCGGAAGTGGCTGCTTTCCGGCTGGATTTTTTGGCGTGGCTCAAGCTGCTGCCCCAGCGACGCCGAAAAATTGCCCTGACCCTGGCGGCGGGAGAGACGACCCTGAGCGCGGCCAAGCAGTTCGGCGTCGCCCCCAGCCGGATCTCCCAGCTTCGCAAATGGTTCCAATTGAGTTGGGAGCGGTTCCAAGGCGACGTTCCCGTCGGCGCGTGTTGTCCATTGCGCGTGGCTTGACGGGTTGAGTGGGCGTCGCCCACCACGGCAATGCCCATGGGAGCCTTCGGCAGCGGAAGAATCAAGATTACGCCGCCGAACGACAGCGGCCGCCCCGCGGGGGCGGCCGC
>DASZFO010000085.1 GCA_035939775.1 Pirellulales bacterium
CGATTTGTGCGCGGTTGGGCCGGCGCAGACCTTAAATGAGGCGGTTCAAAGCCAAGGTCAGGTCGACGACGAGAATCCTTTCCTTCGTCTCCGAGCTCAAAAGGAAGCCGCGTTTCAGGATTGGAAGTAACGAGACGCGAAGCTGGCGGCGTCCGGAAGTTAACCCGGGGTCGCCCTTGCGTGTTGACGTAGAACGAGTAGAGCGACTGGCTGGCGGCCACGAACAGCCAGCTGGTTTAGGACCGCCAAAGCACACATTGGCGGCGACCTCCGGCAGATGGATGCGGCCGATCAGCTTGGCTTGCGGGTTCCAAACCGTCACGCCATTGTACCCGACGGCACGGCCGGCGTTGCTCGAGCACCACAAATTGCCGTTGACGTCGCAGCGTGTCGTCCGGCCCGCACTTCACCCATCAATCATGAAATCGGTGAAGAGCTGCTGATTGGAGAGCTTGTTGGCCGGCCCAACATTGAAGACGTATATGTCGCCTTTGCCGCCGCGCCCGGTATCGCCCGAGCCCGTGCCGGTGCTGATCACGTAGAGCTTCTTGTAGTCGGGCGAAAGGAGTAGCCCGTTCGGATCAGCGACTTGGTCCTCAGTAACGACGACATCAAGCCGTCCGTTCGAATCGACTCGGTAGACATTTGTCGGCAGCTCGCCCTTCCAGCCAGTGAACACGGCCGGTCGCCCGAGCCGCGGATTTAGCTTACCCGCCGGATTGCTCGGAGCGCCCGGCGCCTCGGGCTCGCCCTCGTAGAGCTGGCTGCCATGCCCAACAGGTCGCGGCCAACATTGCTTTCGCCGACCAAAGATGCGGGGCAGCCGCCGCGATCTCGCTTGACGGCCGACGGAATTAACTCCACGGTATTCTTAATTAAACCACGCCGAAGTCGTGTCGGACGCGGGGCGGAACAGTCCGCAAATCAACGTTGGGAGGGATCAATGGCGATTTATCTGAGCAAGCGTGAGCTCGAACAAACGGAGCCCGCGGAGGTAGCGGCATTTCGGTCACCCGTGCCGACGCAGGTGATCTCGAATGGCGAATTCAACCCGATACCGCAGACGCCCCAACAGCGTCAGGTAGAGGCGCGAATCAAGGAACTCGCGGATAAGACGGCGAAAAAACTGGGCTTGAGCCGTCGGCGGTTCCTGCGCACGGGCTCCGGGATGGCCGCGGCGTTCCTGGCGATGAACGACGTTTACGGCCGGATTTTCGACGTGTCCGCCGCCGAAGCAGCCGAACCCGCGGCTGCAGCCGAACGCGCACAACAGCTGGCAAACCAATACATCGTCGACGTCCAGACCCACTTCGTGCACGACGATTTCAAAGCCGAGTTCATAATGGGCATCGTGAATTATGCCGCGCAGAACTACAACCCGGCGATGACGAAAGGCCCCGGCGGGCTGACCCTCAATGCCTTAAAATTCGACAATTATCTGAAACACATTTGGCTCGACAGCGACACCAAGGTCGCACTCCTCAGCGGCGCCCCCTTCGACGACCCGGCCAGCTGGTTCCTGAACAACGACCAGATAAAATGGGCACACGAGACCGTCAACAAGGTGGCCGGATCCAATCGGCTGCTGTACCATTCCTTGGTCACCCCAAAGCAGCCGGGCTGGATGGAAGAGGTCGACCGCTGCATCGCCGAGATCAAGCCCTCCAGCTGGAAATCGTACACTATCGGCGACCCGCTGAACCCAAAGACGACAAAGTATCCGTGGCGGCTCGATGACGAGGCTGTGGTCTATCCGTGGTACGAGAAGGCAGTAAAAGCCGGCATAAACACGGTTTGCGTCCATAAGGGATTGATGCCGAACGATTACGAAACCTCGATCCCGGGCGGTGGCTGGAAGTATGCGACTGTCGAGGATCTCCCAAAGGCGGCAAAGGATTGGCCGCAAATCAACTTCGTGATCTATCACTCGGCCATCCAGCCATTCCTGGTACCGCTCGATGCCGAACTCGCGGAGTTCGAAAAGACCGGCTACATCCGGTGGGTGTCGGACCTGGCAAAGATCCCCCAGGAGCATGGGGTCAACAACGTCTACGGCGAAATCGGTACGGCGTTCGCGACGACGTGTGTCACCAGCCCACGCTTCTGCGCGGCGATGATGGGGACGCTGATCAAGGGGCTCGGGCACGATCACGTGGTGTGGGGAACAGATTCGGTCCTCTATGGATCGCCGCAGTGGCAGATCGAAGCACTCCGACGGCTCGAGATCCCAGACGACTTGCAAAAGAAGTACGGGTTCGCCCCGCTCGGACCGGCGGACGGCATGGTCAAGAACGCGATCTTCGGGTACAACTCCGCGCAGTTGTACAAACTCGATATCCGTGCCGATCTGCAGAATGACGGGATCGCCAAGATCAAGACGGCGTATCTCGAGCAGGGCGGCGAGCGGAGCAATACCGCCTATGGATACGTTGCACGGCGTGCACTAGCGTAACCGCTGGCTGGCGGACTCCTGTCCGGCCAGCCCGGAATGTTATTCGTCTCCTGACGGGCTCTATTCCGACCCAGGGCAAGCGGAGCGCGCCAGCCTACCGGGGCGTTCACACGGAACGCATGACAGCTGAGCCTGACCTTACCCGCCCGCCGCGGCGCCGCATCGGTTCGGGGGCTCGCCTCGGCCGGCAGTCTACGATTCGAGATGGAGGCGACCTTGACCTGTCGAATCGCCCCATTGCCGATTGCCTAGGGTTCGACCTAGCATTCTGGGACATATCGCTACACGCGCGCGACCTGCGAGCATTTTGATTCGTCGATCTCCGACCCGAGACCGCGGTGTCACTGCCAACGGGGGAGCCCATAGTGTTCGGCGGGCGCATATGGGCCTGGGGATCGGCTAGCCGGGATCACTGTCACCTCCAGCCTTCTCAAGAAGATTTGTGCGGCCGGAATGGACCGGTCACGTGGGAGGAGCGAAACGGATGAGAATGGCCGAGGCCGGCGTGAGCATCTGCAATCGCAACCGCATCATGACTGGGCTGCGGTCGCCACGCGCCGTTTCAACGATCGTATTGGCGACGATCCGCCCGACGGCCGCGACATTGATCCCCGACATTCCGTTCTCCTCATCCATACGCGATAGTACCGGGTCAACGCGTGCCCGCCTCGTGTCGGCTCACCTGTCGCGCAGGCTGTTGATTTTGTTGGAACGTGTCGGCGTGTCGCCCTCCGGCCGACAATAACGTGCCCAGGCATGCTCGAACTGGTGCCGATGATATCGCCGCGAGCTTTTGCTTTCGGCATTGCGTCGCAATGGCCAAATCGTCGCCGGCCTGATTCCAAGCTCCATACAAGTCGGGCCGAACTCTCCGAAGCTCTGCCGAGCTGCTTTGAAAAGCTGAGTTGTGGCGCCGCCGCACTCGATAGGGGCGCCCCCGAAGGTCAGGTTCGCACGAGACTCCCCGCTGGAGGGAGACGGATTCGAACCATCGGTCCCCCGTGCGATGGACGGCATTTTAAGCTCTCTCGCAATGAGAGTTCTGCAAGCAGGTCGTTAGGGAGTCCTGCTGCCGCCGGTCGTCAGAGCGCGGCCGGTTGGTCCGTCCTGATTGACGGTATGGCGTAGAGTTTCCCATCGCGCTCTTCGATGAGGCCCGCCCGCTTGTGCCGGGCAAGCGCGGCACCGACATGGTTGGGGCGAGCGCCCTTGCATGCAGCGGCGATTTCCTGCTGCGTCTTGCCGGTCGCCAGCGCGAGGATCTGGTCGCCGAGGTTCGACGAACTGCGCTTGCGGCCAGCGGCTTTTGCGGTCGTCGTGGGC
>DASZFO010000086.1 GCA_035939775.1 Pirellulales bacterium
TCAGCAAATCATGTCTCTGGAGAACGCCGCGCTCCCTCCTAACTTCGCCCCTGCCACGATCGTTAACCTCAATCCGGCCGGCACTCCATCCCAACTGACGATCGGCACGGGCAGCGCCGACAAATCGTCAACAACATTCTCGGGGTCTATCGTCGGCGCTGGTGGAAACATCGTTCTCAACAAGGGTCCGAACGGCAGGCTCGCGCTCTCAGGCGCCAATACTTACTCCGGCAGTACGTCCGTTAACGGAGGCACGCTTCAGGTCACCGGCTCGCTCGCCCGCAACGGTTCTAATACGACGTTCATCTCTGCGGGAACCGATTTCACCCTCGCGTCGCTTATCCGTCGAGTTCAGCCCGGCGGTTCTTATGCTGGACTTGGTGCGACAGCCGGTGGAATCGCGATTGGAAGCATGGCCGACATTCGAGCTGGCAAGAATAAAAACGCCACGTTTCGCGATGTGGCCATGCAGTGGCGCGTCCACAATACCGCTAGCGACGGTCCTGGGCTGATCAGCGACGTGTTGAATTTGAGCGGGATGTCGTCTAACGCAGGGGGACATGTCCAGACCGACGCATTCGCACTACAGATGACTTACAGCACGTCCGCGTTGGACACCCGTGAGAGTTCGTTGGCTGCGGATGGATTGATTGATTTGGCGTGGCTCAATTCTACGCTCAATCAGCCGTTCGGCATTTGGCAGAATGCGACGATGGGCAATTTCGGAGCAGGTTTGTCCGGCGACGTCTTCCACAACTACCAGGGGTCATGGGATACATTCGCGGCAGCGAACTTAGTTACCGACTCGAACGTCGGCAACTTCCTCGGGAGCTACGGCGTTGATATTGCCAGTCGCACGGTCTGGGCGATCGTGAATCACAACAGCCAGTTCGCCGTCGTGCCGGAACCGTCGAGCCTGATTTTGCTGGCAATCGGCGGACTGGTGGCGGGTGTTGCTTTGGTCTATCGGCGACGGTGCTCGTCTTGGTCGTCATTGCTCGCGCAGTTGTCCCCGCCGGCCCCGTCACCCCGCCCCTGTCCTGTTCGACGAGGCTCACGGAAATCCGCCAAGGGACAGGGAGAGGGAGAGATCGCCAGGGCCTTTATTTCTTTAAGATGAGCGGTCGCCCATTGTAGGTCCCGCATGCCGGGCGGGACCTTCAATTGCCGGAATGGCAACGATTTGCACTTCAGGTGCCGCTCGGCAAGCGGCGCCTACTCCTTTTCCCATCGTGAAAAAATAAACGGCCCCGGAGAGATCACGGTCAACGTCTCGCCTGCTTGATCGCGGCCAACTGCTCGTGTTCCGGGAGCGCTTTGTAGAACGGGTCGAGGGGGAAGCAGCCGGAGATTAGGCCGTTGCGCGGGGCACTCGTGCATTCGCTGAAGGTGCGGCAAAGGCGTTTGCGGGCGAGTGGGCGGCCGGCGAGAACGTCGGCGGGGAATTCGGGATAGGCCAGCACCATTCGGCCGATGCCGATGAAGTCGGCCCCGCCGTCGCGAACCACGCGCTGGGCGACGTGTGCTAGCCATTCTTGAAGATAGCTGTAGCCGGAGCCGACGAGAATCAGGCGCGGATGGCGGGCCTTGAGCCAGGCCGTGGCGGCGATTTGCCGCGCGACGCCGACGAGCGGATCTTCCGGCGGCTCGTATCCGTCGGAGGGTGGGAACGCGGCGGGACGCAAGATGTGTGGATTGTAGTAGGGGCTGCCGGCGGAGGTGCACACCAGCTCGATCCCCAGTTGCTCCAAGAGAGCGAAGAATTCCGAGGTCTCACGCAAATCAACCGCGAGCCCCGTCGCGGCATCGGCGCCGAAGGCATAGCGGTACGGCTCGGTGGCCGGCGTCGGCACGCCGCGGCCGTCGGGTCCCTGCTGAAACGGGCGAAAGTCGAATAGGCTCACGCGCACGCCGATTTCCAGCCCCGGCGCCTCGGCCCGAATGCCGCCGACGATGTCGCGCAGGAATCGAGTCCGGTTTTCGAGGCTGCCGCCGTAGCGCCCCGGCCGATCGATGGCCGAGAGAAACTCGTGACCCAGATAGCTGTGACAGTGCTTCACATCGACGAACGCGAAGCCGGCCCGCTGGGCCAGCCGCGCGGCGGCCACGAAATCGTCCACCAAGCGAGCGATCTCGTCGTCGCTCAACACCGGCCGATCGTCATGCACGCCAAATCGCGCGTCAAGATACGGATGACGATAGACGATTCGCGGCTCGAGGCGGCGCTTATCGTTAGGGCGCGAGAAGCGCCCGGAGTGTGTCAGTTGCAGGCCGACCAGCAGATCGTCCGTTTTGCCGAAACGCTCGCGATGCACGCTTTCCAGTTCTTCGCGCAAGCTCACGACATCGGGGAGTGTTTCTTCGGTTAGCAGAAGCTGACTCGGGCTGTCGCGCCCATCGTGACGGACGGCAAACGCTTCGCCGCCCCAGATCAGCTTCGCGCCGCTGCGTCCGAAGTTCGCCCACCGCCGCCGCGTCAAAACCGTCGGCCGTCCGTCCGCCGTGCCGTCCCAACCTTCCATCGGCAGAATGGCGAACCGATTGCCGATCGTCCCGCGGGCCCGCGGGAACGGGCGGGCCAGCGGCGAGTCGGGGCCGCTCGCCAACTCTTCGTCGAGCGGCAGTTCGATCCGGAGCGCCGCAAGATGCGCTCGAAAGGCGGCGATGGTCTTGAATGTCGCAATCCGCGGGAAGGACATGAGGAGGATGAGATGAAGATTTGATGTCGGCCTCAGTCGTAGCGGGAGCATCCTGCGCCCGTGAACGGCGGCTAGAAGCCACCGCTACGAAGAACCTTAAACCCCAAAACCAAACGGTGACAAAGCACTAGACTGTTACAGGAATGTCAAGTTGCCGGGCGATTTCGCGGAGGATCGCGCGATCCGACGCGGGTCGAGTCGGGCTGCGCGGGTGGGTTGCGTCGCTGGCGATCCAGCCGCGCAGGTGCAGAAACATCGCTGCGGAATGTTTATATGCCGGCACCGGCGCGCGGAAGGCGAAGAAGCCGAGGTATTGCAACGCGTCGTTGAGTTCATAAAACGCCGGATCGCCCGCCGCCCAGAGGGCATCGCGCCGGGCGAAACAATCCGGGGCGAACGTGCTCAGCCCGAGCAGATAATCGCTGCCGTACATCACCATGTCGATCCCCAGATCGTTGCCAGTAAACACCTGGAAATCGGGCCGGACCGCGTCGCGCAGCATCAGCCGTTGCCATTCCAAATCGCGCGACAGCGACGAGTGCTTTGCCCCGATGCACTGCGGGACGGCGAGAAGCCCGCGGTAAACATCGAGCGAGTAAATCTTGCCGAACGGGGCGAACATCTGGCCCAGCTCGAAGCCGATGAACCGGTCCACGCTCCGGCCCAGATCGGCGTATGCGGCCACGATGTCGTCGTCGGCCTGGTCGGTCAACCCGTGTGATTGAAAGATGACGGGCATACCGCCGCGGGCGGCGATCGGCTCGACCTGCCGCAGATACGCGTCGCGATCGAACCGGTTGCCCGGCGCATCGGCGACGAACGCCCCGGCCACAAATGGCTGCCCGGCAAGCACACTCCGCGTTTGATCGAGCACGGCGAGCCGCGTGGCGTCGTCAAGAAGATTAACATACCCGGTGTCCATGTTCACCGCGGGGATCAGTCCAGCATCCGCCGTGCGAGCCACGTGTGCGGCGAAACTCGGCCAGTCGATCTGGCCGCCGGCCAACGGAAGCAAGATCGCCGACATGCCCGTGATCCGCCGCCGCGGGCGAAGCATCTGGGTTGGATCGGGCGAATGCGCCACCGGACTTGATGGATTCGAATCGAGTCGAGGCATATTATTTCCCGTTCGCGCGTCGGCGCGCTCTCCTATTGAATCATGCCGGTCAGCCGGGCGAACGTCAAGAATCGTTGCGTTCGGTTTGGGTGAAGGGCTAGGATGATGAAGGCTTGCTTGCGGGGCGTTCCGACGCTGGCAGCGTCGGCCACGAACACCAATTGCACCTTGCCCGGTGATGGAGCGACAAAATGAAATGTCCAAATTGCGGTAAGAAGATTCCAGACGCGGCCACCGTCTGCCAATTCTGCGAGCTGGCCGTGGAGCCGGAACCGACCGCGGCGGAGATCGCCCTGGTCGAGGAGATGCTCACCCAAATGGACCCCGAGATGATCCAGGAGCTGCAAACGGCCTTCGAGGAAAGCGGCACGGCCGAGGAGTTCGCCAATCGCCTGCTCGTCGGCGATTGCCCGAAATGCGGCAGCCACGAGACGGGCAATTGCGGCAACGATCCGGAAATCGACGACCCGAGCGTCGGCCGCTGCTTCAAGTGCGGCCAGTTGTGGTGTACGTTCTGCGACAAATTGTTGGACAAATCGGCGCCCGCCTGCAAGGAGTGCGAAGAAATGTGGGACGAGCAAGAGGATTGGGAAGACGACGAGGAGGATGAATGAGCTAGTGGTGCGTCAACGCTGAAGTGACGGGGTGCCATGGCCATTGCCCTGAGTGGCCGTGCCTCGTTGAAGCTCATGCCCACGCCGAGCCGTGGGCATGGCACCCAACGTGTCAAAACAGCGTTGACGCTCGCCGGTTCGGTGCAACTCATTCATCACGAGAAAGCAGCTTCGCAAGGCCGGTGATGAGCCGGTCGATCTGGCTCGTGTCGTTGTAGAGATGACACGAAACGCGGATGTAGCGGCGGCCGCCGAAATCGACGATCGGGACTTCGATTCCGTATTCGCGCCAAATCGCCTGCTGCAACAGACTGGCCACGGGATGCCCAATCGCGGCTCGCGCCTCGGCGTCCGCCGCGGCTGACCTGCGCCGCGGCGGCAACGGCACGTGGGCCATCGCGCAGTACCAGGCCGGATCGTCCGGCACGATCGGCTCCAAGCCAGTGAGTTCCACCAGTTTCCGCCGCGCGTATTGCGCGAGCCAATGCGTCCGAGCGCGGAAGTCTTCGAGGCCGACTTCTTCGAGAAAGTCGATCGCCGTTGGGACCGTCAGAAACGCCGACGGATCGCGCGTCCCCGTCCAGACGAATTCATCCGACCAGGTTTCGACGGGCGTGGGCTGAACCCGGCCCCAACTCAACGTCGGCGGGCGGACGCGCGATTGATGCCGAGGGGCTACGTACAAAAAGCCGGAGCCGAGCGGGGCGCTTAGCCATTTGTGGCAGCTTGCCGCGTAGAAATCGCAGCCGAGCGAATCGATCGTCAGCGGAAGCTGCGCGACGGCGTGGGGCCCATCGACGGCAACGGCGATCCCGCGGCGGCGCGCCGCGGCGCAAATCCGCTCGAGCGGCAAGGTGACGGCGGTCGGCGACGTAATATGGCTCACCACCAGGAGCCGCGTGCGATCGGTCGCCGCGGCGAAGATCGCCCCAACGGTGTCGTCGGCGCTCGAAAACGGCAGCGGCAGCTCGACCAACTTCACGGCCGCTCCCGCCTCTTGACAAGCCCGATTCCAAATCCGCAGCACCGCGCCGTATTCGTGGTCGTTGAGCAGCACTTCGTCGCCGGGCTGCATACGAAACGAACTCGCCACCACGTTCATCCCAGCCGTGGCGTTGTCGACGAAGATCAGATTCTCACCGCTCGTGCCGACAAACCGCGCCAAGCGATCGCGGGCACTCATCAGCGCCGGTTCAAACCGCCGGTTGAAGAAATCCATCGGCTGCTTGTCGAGCCGATCGATCCATTCGCGGCGAGCGCTACGCACCACATCCGGCGGCGGGCCGTATGAGCCGTGGTTCAAATAGATCGTGTCCGACCGAATCCGCCACCGCGCCGCCATCGGCGCCC
The DNA here is from genome assembly GCA_035939775.1 of Pirellulales bacterium. Lineage (NCBI taxonomy): Bacteria > Pseudomonadati > Planctomycetota > Planctomycetia > Pirellulales > Pirellulales bacterium. The sequence continues at coordinate 5,781 of DASZFO010000086.1, forward strand.
AAGCGGCATCGTCGTCGATAGGAAGAGACGCTGTCATCGGCGCGATTATATCACGGCTCGATCAGTAGGTGCGCGCGAATCTGCTCGGCCGTCGAACCGCGCTTGCGGAGCATTCGCAACGACAGGGCGTCGTTCCGTTTGGCCAGCCGATTGCCGCCCGCATCGATGACCAATGGGCAGTGATAGAAGGCCGGCGGCTTCCAGCCGAGGGCGCGGTAGATGAGAAGTTGCCGACAAGTGGAGGTCAGCAAGTCGTCGCCCCGGACGACTTCCGTGATCTCCATCGCATGATCGTCGCCGACAACCGCCAGCTCGTAGGACGGGAAACTGTCCTTGCGCCATACGACAAAATCGCCGAAATCCCGGCCCGCCGTGCGCTCGACGCGGCCGATTCGCAGATCGATAAACGCGATTATTTCACCGTCGGGCACACGGAACCGCCAGTTGACTTCGCCCGGCTCTCGCGCGTCCTCGCCGGCGCCCTGCGGCGGACGAAGCTGAACGGGAAAAACCGGCTCGCCATCTGGCGAGTCGCGCTGTGCTGGCGCATGGCCACTCGCGGCAGTGGCCATGGCACCCGTCAACTCAGATTTGTAGCTCCTGTCGTCATGTGGCGCGACGAGCGCATCTTGCACGTCCTTGCGCGAGTGGGGACTGGGATAAATCGCGCCGGCCGCGTGCAGTTGAAACCAAGTCCGGCGAAAGTGGTCGAGCCGCTGGCTTTGGGTGTATGGCGCGTGCGGGCCACCCACGTCCGGTCCCTCTTGCCAGTCGATGCCGAGCCAGCGCAGGTCTTCGATCGCCGCGACTGCGAATTCGGGGCGGCAGCGATCCGGATCGAGGTCTTCGTTGCGGAACAGCAGCACTCCGTTGCGCTCGCGCGCCCGCTGGAAGGCCGTCCAAAACGTGCTCGCGTGGCCCAAATGCAGATAGCCACTAGGAGTCGGCGCGAGCCGGCCGCGATAAACAGGCGGGGCACTATCCGTCATCGAATGAGATTTGACGAGAGCGGCGAAGAAAGCAGTTTTGGATTTTGGATCGCGGATTTTGGATCGACGATTCGAAACCTTGCTCCACCGGACAATTCAATCCAAAATCCAAAATCGCAAATCCAAAACCGACCTACCCCTCGACCTCGATCCCGTTGATCACTTGCACTCCGCCACTCAGCCGCATTGCGGCCTGCTGGGCAAGTTGCTTGCAATAGAACGAAGCGCAGCGACCGCCCAGGCGAATCGATTCGCGATCCACCTGAACGTCGAGCGATCTGACGCCGCCTCCCGAGCTGCGCCGCACCGAGCGCTTGATTCGCAACGCCAGCGCGCGATGATCGGCGAGTGGCGCCATCATCCCAGCCGGCGGCGGAATTGTTTCTGTTTCTACCGGCATGGGCCCCCGCGAAATCTTTTCCATCGCTGCCTCCAATTTCGCTCCGCTCGGTTGCGCTGATTCAATCGCAATTGGTCGTAAAGCGATCACTAAAGTTTCTTACGAGACACAATCGCGAGAACCGACGCAACGCCCCGCACAGCGAGAGGGCATCACTAGCCTGTTCGACGTGCAAATCTCGCTGGGGCACGGTCGAACTGCCGGCCAAACTCACCGTGGCGGTGAAGAGCAAATCTCTTGCCGAGAATCGTGGCACGACCTGACCTCCTTGCGGTCAAGGATTCCTAACCGATTGAATCTAGTTCTTTGCCGCGCAAGAAGTCAATCCCGCGCAATTATTTGCGCCAAGAAATCGGTCCGGCAAAGTTCTGGCTGGCAGGGCATCCGCCTCGCCGGCCATTATACGCCGCTAGCATGAGCCGATTGTTTGCCAGATATAGCCGCAGCGCAAAAGTCGCGTGAAAACAGTGCGAGTTCCGCCGCTAGACAGTTGGAGTTCTGCCTTTAGGCGGCAAAACGGACAGGCTAAAGCCTGAACTCCAACGCTGGGAACTAGCGAATCTTTCCCGATTTTTCCAGGTAGGCCACCACCTCGTCCGCCAGAGTTTCGGCGTCTTTCGTGCCGGCGTCGAGCGTCAATTCCGGCGACAGCGGCGGCTCGTAGGGGTCGTCGATCCCGGTAAAACCCTTGAGTTCCCCGGCCCTGGCCTTCTTATATAGCCCTTTCGGGTCGCGCTTTTCACAGACATCCAGCGGCGCATCGACCAATACCTCGATGAAGTCTCCCGGCTTGAATCTGGCCCGCGCGGCGTCCCGATCGCGGCGATAGGGGCTGATGAAGGCGGTCAGCGCGATTGCGCCGGACTGGCAGAACAATTCGGCCACGGCCCCGATCCGGCGGATATTCTCCTCGCGGTCCTGGGCGGAAAACCCCAGCCCGAAGCGCTTGGCGAACTCCTCGCCGTGCCGTTCCTTGAGCATTGCGGGGGAGGCATTCAGCCCGTGGCGGACGTTGTCGCCATCGAGCACGAAACTCCTCAGCCCGCGGGAGTGCAGCTTATGATCGACCAGGTTGGCGATCGTGCTCTTGCCGCAGGCGCTCAAGCCGGTAAACCAGATGACGCACCCCTTGTGCTTGTTGAGTTGCTCGCGCTCCTCGCGTGTGACGCTATGCTCGTGCCAATGAACGTGAACCTTGTCGTCGGCCATGATGGTCTATCGCTCCTCGCGGGCTACAGTCGGAGTAAACAGGTGGGCAAGGAAAGATGATACCGCACGCGCGGCTCCGCGAAAAGGGCGTCGAGATCAGAGGCTCTCCAGCCCCGCCAGTTCGCAAAGGTTCGCGGCAGTGACCGGCTGCGGGCAGCTCCAAACTAGGAAGAAGAGTGCTTCGCGGCACCAGCGGCCAGTCGGATGGCCGGTAACGTAGCCGGTGCCTTTGGCGGCGGCGAGCGCGGCTTGGGAGGCGCGGAGGACGAGGCTGTTCGCCCGTGCGCGGATCCGCTCGCTGGTGCAGGGTTCTTCGCCGGCGGCGAGCGCCAGCAAATCGTCGCGCGATTGATTGAGTTCGTCGCGGAGGTTGTCGAGTGGCGCCTTTAGTTCGGCGCGCTTCTCGGATTCGCGGGCGAGGAAGTCGAGGGCGGCTGTCGCGAGGCCGAGCGCGAGGGCGGAGGTTTGAAACCCGCCCGTCTTGCCGCCGATCTTGCCGGCCATCACGTTTTCCGCCGGGCCTGCCAAGAGATATTCGCGGCCGATGGCGACTCGAGCGCAGCGCAGTTCGCCAGTGCAGCTTGCCGATAAACCAACGAGCTGCGCCGGCGGCGGAACGGAAACGCCGGGGAGATCGGTTGGAAGCGAGACGAGCACCTGCCGTCGATCCGGGAGCGTTGCTCCGATGACGACGCTTTGAGCATATGCCGCTCCCGTGACCCAGGGGCTAAATCCGTCGAGGACGAATCCGTTGGCCGTCTCCTCGGCTCGCAGCACCGGTTCGGCCAAATGGCGACGGCTGGTGGTGAGATGGGAAATGCCGACAGTCGTGAAATGGCGGCCGTCGAGCAGGCTCGGGACGAGCCGGCGTTTGAGCGGCTCTTTTTCGGAATCGATGATCCGGCGCAGCGCGGACGTGAACTGAGTGATAATGAACGTCGTCGTCAAGCAGGCCGCTGCGAGCTGCAAATACCCGCGGAGCAGGTCCGCCTCGCTCCAGTCCAATCCACCCCATTCAGCGGGCGCGAACCAGCGATAGACGCCCGATTCGGCGCACGCCACCAATTGCTCGGCCGGCCAGCGGGGATGCAGGTCCAACTCCGTTGATTGCTGCGCCAAGCCGCGAGCCAGCACATCGAGACCAGGATCGTCGGGCGAAGTGATTTGCGGGCGGTCAAACATGGATCGCATTTCGCCCTGCATCAGTTTTGCCAGCGGACATTCCAGACTGTTTTCATAAGTTGGATGCCATGTCCACGGCTTTGCGCGGGCATGGACTTAATCGGCGCATGGCCACTCAGGGCAGTGGCCATGGCACCCGTCAAATCGGATTTGCAGCTCTACTAGACTCCTCTCGGCACTCAACTGTTCAGCGATACTCCGGGGTCGCCAAACGCGTGCCAAATCATTATAATCCGTAGCTTTGCGTATCGGGACTGCGAATGGACTCGCAGATAGCACATCTCGACTACGTTCTCGCCGACAAATCCGTTTTGGTTAGCAAGGGAATCGCATGAGCCAAGCCGAAGTTGTGCCCCCCATCGCTCCCGCGGCCACTGCCGAAAAACTCTCCCTCTCCGAGTTGTCGGCACAGACATTGTACGACAAATGCGTGGCTGTCGCTCGCAATCTGTGGTGGGCTTGGCATCCGGAAGTCACCAATCTGTTCCGCGATCTCGATCCGATCCGCTGGCGGCAGTTGGACCATAACCCGATTGCGCTGCTGGCGGAATTCACGCCCGAGCGGCTCGAAATGCGGGCCGCCGAATTGGTGCTCTACAGCCGAATCAATCATGCCCATCGCCGGCTGAAGGAGTACATGGCCGCCAAGCAAACGTGGAGCACGACGCATGCCAGCGTGCTGGGGGCCAAGCCCGTCGCTTATTTCTCGGCCGAGTTCGGTCTGCACGAGTCGGTGCCGATTTATTCCGGCGGCCTGGGCGTGCTTTCCGGCGACCACATCAAGAGCGCGAGCGGCTTGGGCATTCCGCTCGTCGCGATTGGATTGTTCTACGACCAAGGCTATTTCAAGCAGCATCTGGATATCGACGGCTACCAAAGCGAAGAGTATCTCGACACCAAGGTCGAAAACGTGCCGATGGAGCCCGCGCTCGGGGCGGATGGCCAACACATCGTCGTCAAGATCGACACCCGCAACGGCCCGTTGCGGGCAAAAGTTTGGCTGATGCGCGTCGGCCGCGTCAACTTATACCTGCTCGATTGCGACGTTGATTCCAATCGTCCCGAAGACCGCGAACTCACCAGCCGGCTCTACGGCGGCGACCATCGTGTGCGGATTCGCCAGGAATTAGTGCTCGGCGTCGGCGGCGTTCGAGCCTTGAAGGCGCTGGGGATTTCGCCGGGCGTTTTTCATCTGAACGAAGGGCACAGTGTCTTCGCCACGCTCGAGGCGATCCGCGAGCGGATGGAGGAGGACGGCGTTTCGTTTGACGAAGCGCTTCGCGAAGTCGCCCAGCACACGGTCTTCACGACGCACACGCCCGTCCCCGCCGGCCATGACCGCTTCGACGGCGGTCTGATCGAAGAGCACCTTGGCCCGCTCCGGGATCAACTGGGCATCTCGTTCCAGCAGCTTATGGGGCTGGGCCGCGTCGAGCCGCACAATGAAGGGGAAAGCTTCTGCATGACCGTGCTGGGGCTGAAGCTCTCGCGGCGGGCGAATGCCGTGAGTGCGTTGCACGGCCACGTGAGCCGGCGGATGTGGGCCCATCTTTGGCCGTGGCGCGTCGAAGAGGAGATTCCGATCGGCCACATCACCAACGGCGTCCATATCCCGAGCTGGCTCGCCTGGCAGATGCTCCAGCTTTACGACCGCATCTTCCCCGCCGACTGGATGCGCCGCGGCATGGGCGAGCCGGATATGTGGCGCGAGATTTACAAGGTGGATCCGGGCGAGTTGTGGGAGACCCACTACAGCCTGAAAAACCTGCTCTTGCAGTTCGCCCGGCGACGCGTGAGCCGGCAGTGTCGCCGCCGCGGCGAGAGCGACGAAGCCGTCGAAATGGCCCGCAACCTGCTCGACCCCAACGTGCTGACGATCGGCTTCGCCCGCCGATTCGCCACCTACAAGCGGGCCGATTTGATCCTTTCCGATCTCGATCGGCTTTGCAAAATGCTCAACGATCCGCAACGGCCGATCCAAATCATTTTCGCCGGCAAGGCCCATCCGGCCGACGAGCCGGGCAAGCGGCTGATTCGCAAAATTGCCAATTTGCGGCACGACCCGCATGTTTCCGGGCGCGTCGTGTTCGTCGAGGACTACGACATCAACGTTTGCCGCCACTTGGTTCAAGGCGTCGATGTTTGGCTCAACAATCCGCGGCGGCCGCTTGAGGCCTCGGGGACGAGCGGCCAGAAGGTCGTGCTCAACGGCGGGCTGAATCTCTCCGTGCTCGACGGTTGGTGGGCCGAGGCCTATGACGGGCAGAACGGCTTCGCGATCGGCCGAGGGCATAGTCATGTGTCCGACGAGATCGGCGACCGCCGAGACGGAGAACTGCTCTACAAGGTGCTCGAACAACAGGTCATTCCGCTGTTCTACGACCGCGACAACGACGGCCTGCCACGGCGCTGGATTCAAATGATGATGAACTCGATCAGCTCGCTGGCGTGGCGATTCAGCGCCCACCGCATGGTGATGGACTACGCCAAGGCCTGCTATGTGCCCGCCGCCGGCGGATTGAGCTGTGATATGAAAATCTACTAGCGTATTTGCCTGCGACGCAAGGCGCTCTTAGCGTGGTACAATTGGGATATGAAAAACCAACTCATTCCCCCTCCCGAACTGGCTCCGCCGAGCGTCCGGCATTTGCCCGTGAGGCAGAAAATCGCGATCTGGGCGGAAATGGTTGACGAAGGGGATAGATTTCTGATGGCGAACATGCGACGCCGCGTTGGAGCCGACGGCGATGCCGAGGCAGCGTGTCTCGCGTGGCTTGAGCGCCGGACGGCGGAGCACGACCGAGCCGTCGCACAGATGATCACGAATCTGTGCCGTCGGGAGCGCGCCCATGCCGGGTGAAGCGATTCTGGTCACGCTCCGTCACGCCTGGACGGCGCTCGAACCGCTGAAGATGCCGATGGCTGTGATCGGCGGAGTGGCTCTCTCGGCCTGGAATCATATCCGATACACGCGCGATGCCGACTTATTGATTGGCATCGACGAAGCGCGGCTCGACGAGGTTTTTGCGGCTGTCGGACAGGCGGGTTTTTGGCCGAGACATTCCCCTCCGGTCATCCAGATCGAAGACCAGAAGCTGATTCAGCTCAAGTTCACGCCGCCCGAGCGGACGATGCCGTTCCAGGTGGATTTGTTATTCGCTGGTTCCGAATATCAGAAGACGGCGTTGGCTCGTCGAACTATGGCGGAGATTCCTGGCCTCGAACATCCCGTGCAGGTTCTTCGTCCCGATGACTTGATCCTCCTCAAACTCCTTGCCGGGCGGGTCATCGACCGGGCTGACGCCGCGATGCTCTTACGGGAGAACCGCGACGAGATCGACATGGCCTACCTCAACGACTGGATTCGCCGTCTCAGTCTTGCCAACGAACTTGCCGAAATCTGGCGGGAGGCATTTCCCGACGAGCCGATACCCGTGCCGGGGTCCCGACCCTCGTGACAGATTTCGAGTTACCCCTTTTCCTGAATCGCCGCGAAGTTGATACGATACGTCGTGAGTCTCATATTCCAGATTTGAAATTTCAGATCCGAAAGCGACCTCCATGAAC
>DASZFO010000087.1 GCA_035939775.1 Pirellulales bacterium
TTGAGAATCTGATCGAGCGGGCCGTCATTCTCTCGCCCGGGCCGGTGCTGCATGTTTCGCGCGCCGATTTGAAACCCGCGGCATCGCTGGCCGAATTCCCCTCAAACGACGGTGCGACTCTTGCCGACAGTGAACGAACTCACATTCTCAGCGCGCTTCGGGAGACGAACTGGGTGGTGTCGGGACCCGGCGGAGCTGCGACACGACTTGGGTTGAAGCGATCCAACCTGCAGTGGAAGATGAAGAAGCTCGGCATCTCGCGCCCCCACCCGCGATAGGGCCTGACGGCCAATCAAGCTCGTGATGGCGAGGAGAACCAGCAGCAGTGTGGAAGGTTCGGGAACCGACGATGGATTGCCGCTCCCGTCGGAGATACTCGGCGACAGGGACGCCAGTTCGGAGCCACCGCCGCTGTTCATGCCGGCCAAACCGCTTCCACCCGCTCCGAATGGTCCGCTGGGCGCCAGCGAATCACCCAAGGCAAATCCGCCCAATTGGCCAAGTGGATTGCCCGAGGCATTGCTGGTGGCGATCGTCACGGTGCCGGCGCTGCCGGCCGTGCCGCCGATGACCAGCGTACCCTGAATAATGTGATTGGCCGTGAGATCGCTGCCGGCGTTGACCTGCGTCGAGCCCGAGCCGTCAATGTTGCCGACTTGCTGATGCGTGCCGGAGACAAGGAGACCGGGCGCCGAGCTGTTGTTCGTGATGTTTGCGCGATTCGAGCCGTTGGATAGCGCGGAGACCGTGCCGGCCAATTCCAACGTCGCGCTGTTGTTAACCGCGGCCGTGACTCCCGTGCCGACGGTAGCCGCGCCGGAGGCGAGGCCGAATCGCAGCTTGCCCGTGCCGCCGACCGATAAGGCCGTCGCATTGCCCAGATTGATCGAGCCGGTGATCGCAGTCGTGCCGCTGCCGGAGACGTTGATTTGCTTGCCAGAGGCGTCGTTCAAGGGGCCGGCGATCGTAAAGACGCCACCAGAATTCTGCGCGATGTTCAAACCGCTGGCGAGCGTGATCGGCGCGGAGATCGTCTGCGCGCCGTTGCCGTTAGCGCCGGAGATATTGATCGCCGCAGCGGAAGACCCGGCGGCTTGCAGCGTCAGCGTGTGCGTGCCGGCAATCAGATAATTGTTCGGGTTGTCGAACGTGAGCGTGCCGACGGTCTTGTCGGCGTCGAGGGTTACAGTGCGATTGGCCGTGATGATCGTGGTGAAGCCAGCCGAATCGCCGATTCCGCTGGGGGCCACGCCGCCAATCCAGTTTGATCCGACCGACCAATTGCCGTCGCCATCGACTCCCCAAGTCTTCGCCGCGTTGCTGACCGACACGTTGTCGAGAAGAACTGCGCCGGTGGCATCGGCCCCGTGAAAGTAGATGCTTGTGGAACTGGAGGATGCGGTTTCGGTAAATGAAAAAAGCTTGTACGCCACAGCCGGGGAATTCGTGGGGTGATAGTAGAATGCGTTGGTGCCCATCGTTGTGTCGTTTGCGCCGCCAGAATCCCACTCCGGACCAAGTCCGAATTGCGATCCCGAGCTGGCTGTCATCGCGACCCAGAACGATACCGTGTATTTTTGATTCGGGACGGTGCTAATGACCTGGTTCAGACAGTCCTGCGTGCCATCGGTCACGGCGGACTGGAACGCGATGTAATGCATGCCGCTTTCCGCGGAACCCGGCCCGTTACCGTTCGCGAAGACATTCAGGTTGCTCGAATTCGTGGGAGGGCTGTTCGTCCAACCGATTGGCAGGATGTCGGTCGAAGACCCAAAGACTTGCGAGTAGTTCCCTCCTTCATAATCCCCGTTCACGAAAAGATTGCCGGCCGACGCCGTGTTTGCCCACCAACAGAGCATGCCCACGAGGAACGCTATCGCAACAAATCTTGTTTGCATAAGAGCCTCCGTTTTCCGTCCGGGGTCGTCATGCGATTGGCGTGCGCGAAAGACGATTACGCGCGTCTACGGCCGAGCGAACCGCAGCTTGTCGGTGTTCCAGCCCGGCTGCGCTCTCGCAAATGGCCAGTCAAATAGCGGCGCTTCGCGGAGCGTGCAGATCAGTACAGGCGCATTTTTAGGGTATCGCTGCGGTACTGTCCAGCAGATTCTGGATGTGCCCTAAGATCTAGTGCAGCCATGATCGCGGCCGGTCAATCCGAGTAGCGGAGGTGGGAACTCAGTCGGCATTCTCAGCCGGCTCGTAAGCCAGCCGAAACGGTTCTTCTGCTTTCTCGCCGCCCAGTTTGTGCGACACCACTCTGCACCTGCCCGACCGGCTGCTGACGATAATCGACGATTCTCCGACCAGGCGCTAAAACACGGATACGGAGAATCATAACTCCGCGAGTGCTGTGCGTCGTTCCGTTTGGCTGAATCTGTGTATTATCCGTGCTCCATCTGTGGCCGCGTCCACCGCCTGCCCTGTCAAAGCGGCCGTTCAGTCGTTATATTCGCGCTGTGACAGACGGTTTCGCGAGCGAGATTTCATGGCCGGCCAGCAACCAACGGGGCGGGAGAGTTGGCGGGCCCTGTATCCGTTTGCCTCGCGGTTTGTCGATCTCGACGGTGTGCGCTGCCATTGTTTGGACGAGGGGACCGGACCCGCGCTGCTGTTGGTCCACGGCAATCCCACCTGGTCGTTTCATTGGCGGAATCTGATCTCCGCCTTACGGCCGAGGTTTCGCTTGATCGCCCCCGATCATATCGGCTGTGGGTTGAGCGATAAACCGCGGGAATATCCGTATCGACTGAGTCAGCACGTCGAGAATCTTGTCCAATTGATCGAGCATCTCGATCTACGTGAGATCACGCTCGTGGCGCACGACTGGGGCGGCGCGATCGGCTTAGGTGCGGCGCTGCGATGCAAACAGAGATTCGCTCGGCTTGTTTTGATGAACACGGCGGCGTTCCGCTCGACGCGAATGCCGTGGCGGATTCGTGTCTGTCGCATGCCTGTGCTCGGCCCACTGGCGGTCCGCGGGCTAAACGGGTTCGTGCGGGCGGCGCTCTGGATGGCCGTCTGTCGGCACGACCGGATGACGCACGAGATTCGAGCCGGTTATCTCGCGCCGTACAACAGTTGGGCGCATCGGATCGCGATCCAACGATTTGTTGACGACATTCCGCTGTGCCCGCGACATCCAAGTTACGACACGCTGACGGCCATCGAATACGGCCTGCCGACGCTCGCCCATCTGCCGACGCTCTTGATCTGGGGCATGCGCGATTGGTGTTTCACGCCGCATTTTCTCGATCGCTTTTTGGATTTCTTCCCCGCGGCGGAAGTACATCGCCTCGCGGAAGCGGGACATTGGGTCGTCGAAGACGCATACGAGCAGATTATTCCGCTAATCGAACAATTCATTGCCAAACAGGTAACGTTCCACCCAATCGTTTAACCCGGAGCCAAAGGCGACGGAAGACCGCCGCTATTCCGTCGCCGTTGGCTCCGGGTTAAACGACGGAGACGCATCGGGCGATTCTGTCAATAAAATGAGCGACTTCTCAATTGGCCAATGCGCGACGCTCGCTTGTTTCTTTGAGGCAACGGCGCCAAAGCCGGGCAACGTGCATCGCGGAGCGGATTTCGAGGATCTCACGTATCCCGATCTGATCACAAGCGCGATCCTTATCGGCCCGATGATGGAAAGCGCTCGTCAGCAGCGACTCGGGGAGACCATTCTTGATGCCGTGCGAGCAACGCAACAGACAGTTGGCACGAATTCCAATTTGGGCACGATCTTGCTTTTGGCCCCGCTGGCGGCCGTGCCGCGCGAAGAACCGCTGGGGAGCGGAATTGGCCGAGTGCTCGACCAGCTCGACGCCGCCGACGCCCGTCTCGTTTACGACGCGATTCGGCTGGCTCGACCCGGCGGCTTGGGCCAAGTGCATGATTCCGACGTCGCTGGCGAGCCGCCGGCCGACTTGATCGCCGCGATGCGATTGGCTGCCGATCGCGATCTTGTAGCTCGACAATACTCGAATGGCTTTCGCGAAGTTCTGGGCGATGTTGTGCCGGCGATTCTGAGCGGTCTCGATCGCGGCTGGGGAATTAACGGTGCAATCGTACATGCCCAGTTGACAATGATGAGCCACTTTCCCGACAGCCTGATCGTCCGGAAATGCGGCACGGATACCGCGCGGCGGGCCGCGGATCACGCCTCCGAGGTGCTGCAGGCGGGAACGCCGGCAGATGATTCATTTTGGCAAGTGGCCGACGATCTTGATTTTTGGCTCCGTTCGGATGGCCACCGCCGCAATCCGGGCACCACGGCAGATTTAATCGCCGCTGGATTGTTTGCTCTATTACGCGATGACAGAATGAAAGTCGGCAGTCGGCAGTAGGAGGGTGAGTAATGCATGTCTGAGAGCTATCGCGTCCGCGTCGAAAAAGATGATCTGGTCTTCAGTGCCGCGCATTTCATCACGTTCAACGGCAACGTTTGTGAACGGCTGCACGGGCACAACTATCGTCTGGCCGCAGAGGTCGAGGGGCCGCTCGACGAAAACCAGTATGTTATCGATTTCATCGCGCTGCGTGACAGCTTGCGATCGATTGCCGTCGAGTTGGACCACTTCATGCTGCTGCCGACCGGACATCCCATGATCCGTGTCGTGGCGGACGAACGAGGCGTGGAGGTGACATTCGAGGATCGGCGGTGGGTCTTCCCCCGGTGCGATTGCAAGCTGTTGCCGGTGGCCAACACCACGACTGAGTTGCTGGCCCGATATATTGGCCTTCGTCTGCTCGACGAACTGGAACGCCACACGGGCATTCGGCCCGGATTGCTGCGAATCGAGTTGGAGGAATGCTTCGGCCAATCGGCGACCTGCGAACTGCGGGGCGATTAGCGTGGGGTCAGATTTCTCGGATTTGAAGTCCGAAATCTGATACGTCGGCTCGAAAACCCCAATGCGTGGTTCGCGGCGCAGCATTTGCGCTGAAAAATGGTCGCGAATTACTTGAGTTGCCCCGCATCGCGCGCCGATATTGGGCAGCGAGTCTTCGTCTCGGGGTACGCGGTGCCGCGACGCGTTCCCGCCCTATTGCTCGTTTGGCTCAATGACACCCAATCCGCCCGAATTACCGCTTCGAGACGTCGCCAGCGCGAATGCGAGCATTGGGGCGCATCGAAACGTAGCTCGGCATGGTCAAAGCGTCGTCATCCCTGACGCCCGGCGACTGACTCTTGACCCCTGTGTCGCTGAGGTGGTCCGTCGTCAGCCGTATGTCGCGGCCGGCGTTCTTGCGTTTTGGCTGCGAACTGGAAATCCGTGAACAACTCATGCTGAGCGTGCGCAAAGCGGCCGTGCTGTTGATGAGCCTTCCCGAGGATGAGGCTGCGCAAGTTCTCGGCAAGCTGACTCCCAAGCAGGTCGAGGCGGTGACGATCGAGATCGCCAAGCTGGGCGACATCTCGGGCGACGAGCAAGAGTTGGTGATTAGCGAATTCGCCGACAGCAACCCGACCTCGCAAGCCGGCGGCAAGGGAGGCTTGGACGCCGCGAAATCGCTCGTCGAAAAAGCGCTAGGCAAGAACGCGGGGAATACGCTCGACAACGTCCGCCAGCAGATCGAGGCCCTGCCATTCGGGTTTTTGCAGAAGGTCGATAGCCAGAACCTGCTCACGTTCATCATCGACGAGCATCCGCAGACGATCGCCCTGATCCTCTCGCATCTCCCGCCGGCGCAGGGGGCCGACATCATCGCTGGCTTGCCGAGCGATCGGCAGCTTTCCGTGATCCGTCGCGTGGCCGCGATGGGACAGACCAATCCGGAGATCATTCAGGAGGTCGAGAAGGGGTTGGAACATCGGATGGCAAGCCTGATGAACCAACAATTCGAGGCAGCCGGCGGCGTACCGACCGTGGCCGAGATTCTCAACGTGGCCGATCGCGCCACGGAGCGCACGCTGCTGGAGAATCTGGCCCAGGAAGATCCCGATCTGGTCGAAGAAATCCGCCGGTTGATGTTCGTCTTTGAAGACTTGACGAAGTTCTCCGACAAGGACATCCAGACCGTGCTCAAGAACGTCGAGACCTCGCAGTGGGCGATGGCGCTGAAGGGCGCGAGCGAAGACCTCAAGCAAAAGGTGCTGGGCAATATGTCGCAACGGGCCGCCGACATGCTCAAGGAAGAGATGGAGTATCTCGGCGCCGTCAAACTCTCCGCCGTCGAACAGACGCAGCAGCAAATCGTCGACGTAGTCCGCCGCCTGGAAGACTCGGGCGACATCACCATGAACGCCGGCGAAGCGGAAGAGCAGTTTATTCAGTAGGGACCGATGGTGGCGGCGGGGGTTTCCAGAACCGCGGCGGCCGTCGCCGCCTCAACGGTCGACCGTGCCGGATCGCGTTAGAACGCTGACCTCTCGGTCAAGCCGATTTCCCAACTTGTCTTTTTCGACTTCGAGGTCGTAGCGAGCTTGCAGATTAAGCCAGAACCGTTCCGATGTCCCGAAATAACGGGCCAATCGCAGCGCCGTGTTGGCGCTGATCGCTCGCTGACCGCGGACAATCTCGTTGATCCGGCGAGGCGGAACACTTGTTTCCTTCGCCAGCCGACGCTGGCTGATATCTAAAGGAGTCAAGAATTCCTCACGCAAGACTTCACCAGGGTGAATGGACTCAATTGTCTGTCGCGTCATACAATCCTCTTATCGCGACGGGGTAACTCGCCAAGCGCCATTATCACGGCGCCGTTTCGCTCTTTCGATTGTACTTATTCCTCGTCATAGTCTCCAATTGGTATCTGACTCTGGCCTCCGGCCGCGGCGACTGCTATCTTGCGCCGGTATGTCTAGCACGCCGATGATGAAGCAATGTCAGGAGGCCAAGGCGGCTTGCCCCGATGCGCTCTTGTTGTTTCGGATGGGGGATTTTTATGAGTTGTTCCATGACGACGCGAAGGTGGCCGCTCGCACGCTCGGCCTGGCGCTGACGAGCCGCGAGAAAGGGGAAAACGCCACGCCGATGGCCGGCTTCCCGCATCATCAGCTTCAAAGCTATCTCGCGAAGTTGGTGGCCGCCGGGATGCGCGTGGCCGTGTGCGACCAGATGGAAGACCCGCGGCAGGCGAAAGGGATCGTCCGCCGCGAGGTGACGCGGATCGTCACGCCGGGGACTGTGACCGACGATGCGCTCCTCGATCCGCACACGAGCAATTATCTGGCGGCGATCGTGCCGGGCCCGACAGTCGGCGTCGCCTGGGTCGAATTGTCCACGGGCCGATTCTATGCCGCCTGCTTTCCGCCCGAGCGCATCGTCGATCAACTTGCCCGCATCGATCCGGCTGAATGCTTGTTGGCCGAGGAGACCGCCCCGCCGCAACCGGCCGACAGCCGCACGCTTATCACGCGCCGACCCGCCTGGGCTTTCGCGCTGCATGCCGCGACGGAGGCGCTCACTCGACACTTCGGCACGGCGAGCCTCGAAGGATTCGGTTTTGCCGTTGAGAGCGACGCCCCGGCAATCCGCGCGGCCGGAGCGATTCTCGAATACCTCGGCGAGACGCAGAAGAGTTCGCTCGCCCACATCGATCGGCTGATGCCGTATCGCAGCGGACAGACGCTCGAACTCGACGAATCGACGCGCCGTAGCCTCGAAATCACGCGCTCGATGCGCGACGGCCGCCGCGAAGGCTCGCTGCTGGCGGTGCTCGATCGAACGGTAACACCAATGGGCTCGCGCTGGCTGGCCGATTGGCTTGCGAATCCGCTCACTGACCTGGTTGCGATCAGCGAGCGGCTCGACGCGGTGGCCGAATTGGTCGCCGACACGCGACTCACCGAAGATGTGCAACAGCGGCTTAGCGGCATTTACGATCTGGAGAGGCTTTTGGCGCGAGTCACGACGGGTCGGGCATCGCCGCGCGATCTGGCCGCGGTTGGCAGGACGTTATCGGCATTGCCGGCGATCAAGGCCCGGCTCACCGCCCGCAAGAGCGCACTTCTATCGCGGCTGGAAAACGAACTCGACTTATGCGCAGAAATCCGCGCGAAGCTCGAAAAGGGGCTGGCCGACGATTGCCCGCTTGCCAGCCGCGAAGGCGGATTCATTCGCAGCGGGTTTCATGCCGATCTCGATTCGCTCCGGGAACTTGCCAGCGGCGGCAAGCAGTGGATTGCCCGCTACCAGGCCGACGAAACTGCGCGGACCGGCATCCCAAGCCTGAAAGTCGGTTTCAACAAGGTGTTCGGCTACTATCTTGAAGTGACGCACACCCATGGTCACAAGATTCCCGACCACTACATCCGCAAGCAGACGGTCAAGAACGCCGAGCGCTACGTCACGTCGGAACTCAAGGAATACGAAGAGAAGGTGCTCTCGGCAGACGAGAAGGCCAAGGAACTCGAATACCAATTGTTCGTCGAGCTGCGCGAAGCGACGGCCGCCTGCGCGAAGCGGCTGCAAACGACCGGCGCGGTGCTCGCGCAACTGGATGTGCTCGCGTCGCTCGCTGCGCTCGCTCGGCAGCGCGGCTATTGTCGGCCGCAATGTGTCGCCGAGCCGACGCTCCGGATCATCGACGGCCGGCATCCGGTGCTCGATATCGTCGCCCCCGAAGGCTCGTTCGTTCCGAACGACACGAAGTGCGGCGGCGAGAACGGGCTGATCCTGTTGATCACCGGGCCGAACATGGCGGGCAAGAGCACGTACATCCGCCAAGTCGCGCTGCTAGCGCTACTCGCGCAAATTGGCAGTTTCGTGCCAGCCCGCGAGGCCGTGATCGGCGTCGCGGATCGAATCTTCGCCCGCGTCGGGGCAAGCGACGAATTGACTCGCGGGCAGAGCACCTTCATGGTCGAGATGACCGAGACGGCCCGCATCTTGAACATGGCGACCGATCGCAGCCTCGTAATCCTCGACGAGATCGGCCGCGGCACGAGCACGTACGACGGAGTGTCGCTGGCTTGGGCCGTGGTCGAATACCTGCACGACCGGATCGGCTGCCGCACTCTGTTCGCCACGCATTACCACGAGCTGACCGATCTGGCCCGAACGCTTGCCGATGTGCGGAATCTCAACGTCGCCGTGCGGGAATGGGAGGAGCAACTCGTCTTCCTGCACAAGATCATCGAAGGCCCGGCGGACAAGAGCTACGGCATCCACGTCGCGCGCCTGGCCGGCGTGCCCCGCGAAGTGAACGAGCGGGCCAAAGAAATCCTAGCTCGATTGGAGCAAGACCACCTCGGCGCCAACGGCCGCTCGAAACTCGGCCGCCGCGGCTCAGCCCGCCGCGCCGGCGATCTGCAACTGACGCTCTTCGAGCCACAAGAGCACCCGCTGCTCGATCAAATCCGCGCCCTCGATTTGCACAACACGACGCCGCTGAAGGCGCTGGAGTTGCTTGAACGGTGGAAAACAGAACTAGCTGTGAAAGGCGACGGGTGACGGACGCCAGGAGTCGTGCATGCCATTGTCTGCCGCGCGGCGGCATTGACACGGCGCGCTCTACTGAACGCCGACTATGGTGCTTTGGCGTCGAGTTGACCGCAGTCGGCAATGACGATCTTGGCCTTGGTTTTCCCGGACTCCGATCCGAGGCTCTCGATTTTCTTCACGACGTCCATGCCGTCGATGACCTTACCGAAGACAACGTGTTTGCCGTCGAGCCAGGAAGTCTTCACGGTGCAAAGGAAGAATTGCGAGCCATTGGTATCAGGCCCTGCATTGGCCATGCTGAGCACGCCCGGACCGGTGTGCTTGAGTTCGAAGTTTTCGTCGGCGAATTTCTCGCCGTAAATCGATTTGCCGCCAGTCCCATCGCCTTTAGTGAAGTCGCCGCCCTGGCACATAAAGTCGGTGATGACGCGATGGAATGTGCTCCCCTTGTAGCCGAAGCCTTTCTCGCCGGTGCACAGCGCGCGAAAGTTTTCAGCCGTCTTCGGAACTACGTCCGAGCGCAATTCAATGACAATCCGGCCCAACGCTTTGCCGTCCGCAGTGATGTCGAGAAAACACCTGGGAAGCTTATTGCCGTCGGCGGCACGCAAAAATGACGCGGCTAAGGCGACGCCAAGCACGGCAAACACAGTGAAATTGCGAATCATAGATTCTCCATAAGGATTGAGGCGCGCCGCGCGAACACGGCTGCGCCGATGTATCGGCATCCGAATCTCCTCGTCTGACGTTTCGGACTTGAGACTCTCACCTCTCAATTATTGACTCGCTCGAGCTTAATCAGGATCGTGCTCGAATCGGGCTTGCTTTCCACGGCGGCCGGGCGATCGGCTTTGGCTGGCTGATCTCCGTCGAGATTGAAGCACCATTGCATCGTATCGCCATCGAGCGTGTACACTCCCTCGACCACTTCCTTGTGCTCCTCGAACTGTTTGGCCGTCTCCGCGACGTCGAGCAGTTTGGGAGTCGCGTTGGCTTCCAATCGCAACAGCCTGTTTTGCGTGGTAAAGGCATTTGCGTCGGCTGTGACGGTTAGCGCGTCGTCCTTGAAAGTGAACACCAGCCCGAGCTTCACGACCTCGTCTTGGTCTTGGCCCCGTTGGACGAGCGATACTACCTTCCAGCGGCCTTGCAGCTTGTCGAGTTCCGTCTTATTCACCTTGGCGCGATCGGCATTCTCGTCGGCCAGCGCGGTGCCTGCGACCAACAGCGTGAGTATTGAGAGAAAGTACCGTCCGACGGCGTTCATAAAGCCTCCTGAATCGCGATCGTTGAGACGATCAGCTTGATGCGACTCGCACCGGCAGACACCATGGTATAGTGATCCGCGCATTCCGATCAAGACGGTTGCCCTTGGCGTCGATCTCCGCTACCACCGCCATTATCGAGGCGGCGACGATCGGCCACAAGCAACTTCAGCTCATCGCCCGACCCGACGGGGCCGCTGCTCGCGTTCCGGTCGATCCCGGTCATTCTGTGCGTCGTGGTCGGTTTGCTTTTCGGCCGCTTGCGATCGTGATTTTGGCAGGTAATTGCCATCGAAATCGTCGCGGTCGGACATATGATTTGTGTCTTGAGCGCGAATCCATTGAGGCCAATAGGGTGAGCTACGCTCCGACCGTCGATACGATTTCGCGTTGAGTCACCGCCAGTCGCCGCTTAACTCGAAGGCGGCCCAGTAGCGCGGCGAGAGGCCGGCCGTTGACGATGGCGTTTCCGCCGGCCTGGGCGAGAATTCCAGGCCGCGCAGCAGGCCGGGCTGCTTTGGCCCTTCGTGCAGCAACCAGCGCTGGGCTTCGCGGAGGGCCTCGATCTTCGACATCTTCTTGCGCCACAGGTTGTCGTAGAAGCGGCTCATCAACGCTTGCGTCGCTTGGTCGGAGACCTTCCACAAACTCGCCACCACGGTCTTCGCGCCGGCCGTTTGAAATGCGCGTTGCAAGCCGAGTAATCCTTCACCGCCCGCCGATTGACCCAAGCCGGTTTCGCAGGCCGAGAGCGTCACCAGTCGCACGCGGCTCAAATCCAGATCGGCAACTTCCAATGCCGTGAGGACGCCGTCGTCCCTGGCGTCGCTGTATGGCCGATTGGCGCCGGCCAGCACGAGGCCCGACAGCAAGCCGGGATCCAAACCGGAGGCGTTGTTTTGCGAGGCGCTCGCTGGGTTTGTCAGCGCGGCGCCGGCGGCCGGGTTCGCCTCGGCCGATTTTACTTCCGGCGGCGCAAAGAACCCGTGCGTGGAGAAATGCAGATAGTCGCACGCGGCTGCCGCGGCGCACACGGCGCTCTTCGTCGCGGCCGCTTTCGTCAACTCGGTCGCATGGCCGGCACTGAACTCGGCCCCGAACGACGCTCCGATCGCGGCCACCTCGTCGCGCGTGCCGGGCAGCGCCGGCCAATTGAACGGCTCGCCGCCGCGCATCGCAATGTGGCCCGTCCGCGCCAAATCCTCCCCGCCCGGATCGGCGCCGAAATCCACGTCGCCCACCAACAGCAGCGACGGCTTCTTGTCGGGCGCCGGCCGCGCTGCATCGCCGGCCAGCAATTCCGGCAATAATCGTGGAATCGGCACGATGGCGATCGCTACGTCGTCGATGAGATACGTGCCGGGTTGTTTGCCCGGCAGCGCCGCCCAGGGCAACGGCGCGGTGAGACTGTTCGGCGAAATCAATACCGTCTTGGCGCCGACGATATGTTTTTCCAGCGGTTCCCACAACAATTCCCGCAACTGCGCGCCCGGATCGCCGGCGCTCGTGCCGCCATACGTCCGTCGCCATTGGGCGATCGCCGTTTCAATCGGCTCGCGCGGCCCGAATTCGACGCGCTCGATCGGGGCGTCAGGGCGAATCACGAACGCCAGCAGCCGGTTATGCGAATTGATCGGCTTTCCCTTCTCCACCCGCGCGTAGCGTCGGTAACCAAGGAAGTCGATCAGCACCGTGTCCGCCGGCAGGGCTTTGCGAATTTCGTCCGGGGTGCGGTGTTGCTCATCGAGCTGTTTGCGAAAGTCGGCGCTCAATGCTCCCAAGGCCGCTTGCAATTGATCGACTCTGTCGGCCAGCGCTGTCTCCTCCGCTTGTCGCTCACTTGCCGAGAGTTGCGATTGCCGTGGCAGTGTGGCCAAACGGCGGCTAGCGTCTGCCAATTCGGCTTCGAGCCGGGCCGCCTCGGCATTGCCGCTCTCCGCCAATCGATGATGCAGCCGTTGAATCTGTTGCTGGCGAGCCCCCACTTCTCCCTTCCAACTGAGCACCGCGTGATAGACGCGCTCGGCGGGAGTATTCGACTTGTCCGTCAGCCAGAGATAGGCGTCCAGGCATTGCCAGGCTTGCATTCGCATCGCCTCTTGCTGGCGTTCCGATTGCACGGCGGCAGAATGATCAAGCAGCTCGCGCATGATTCCCAAGGCCCGCGCCGAGAGGCGTTCCGCTTCGCCATAATCTTTCATCAAGCAATCGAGAGTCGCGAGGTTGTTGAGTGCCAACGCATAATCGGAGTGGCGCTCGCCGAGCGTCTGTTTAACGATGGCCTGAGATTGCAGGAAGAGTGGCCTCGCGGCGGCATAGTCGCCCGTCTCCCGGTAGAGCAGAGCCAGATTGTTCAAGTTTCGAGCGTAGGCGGGATGTTTCGCGCCGACCGCCTCTTCGTTGATCGCCATCGCCTTCCGGAACAGCGGCTCGGCCTTGGCAAAGTCGCCGGTCTCGAGATAGAGATTCGCCAAATTGTCGAGGGTGCTGGCATAGCTAGGGTGTTTCTCGCCGACGGTTTCCTTGGCGATCGCCAGCGACTGAAGCAG
>DASZFO010000088.1 GCA_035939775.1 Pirellulales bacterium
CGGCTCGCAAAAAGTGACCGCCAGTTCCACGGTTCCGACGGCGCCCGGCATCGTCGTCACCAAGATCGTCGCGACGCCTGGGCAGAATGCCTTTCTCCAGATTGCAACGCAGAATACACAAACGCTGAGCCTTCCGGGCGCGAGCATCATC
The DNA here is from genome assembly GCA_035939775.1 of Pirellulales bacterium. Classification (NCBI taxonomy): domain Bacteria; kingdom Pseudomonadati; phylum Planctomycetota; class Planctomycetia; order Pirellulales; species Pirellulales bacterium. Next base: position 152 of record DASZFO010000088.1, read on the forward strand.
ACGGCCAACGGGACGTCGAATCCGATCGTGTGGGTCGTCGATGCCGGTGTTCAGCGGTTGGACGGTTTGTCGACCGGCAATTTCAACAAGGGGGCGCCGACGCTGTATGCCTACGATGCGCTCACGATGCAGCCGCTGTGGAGCAGCGCGTATCAGCAGCTCGACATGGGCGGAAAATACAACACGATCGCCGTCGCTCACGGCGTGGCTTTCGTCGGCACCGATCGCATTCAGGCCTTTGGTCTGACGACGAACACCAGCGTCGACGACTCTGTCATTGGCACGGGGAACAATCAATTCCAATACGTCGGAGCATGGTCGCACACGACCCCCGGCACGTCCACCTCCACCATGGGCACCTTCCAAGGCACCGTCAGCACGGACAGCGTGATGGGGGACGTAGCGACCCTCGATTTCTCGGGCTCGCAGATCAAGGTGTACGCTGATGAAAAGAGCGGCTATGGGAGCGTTGCGATCTCCATCGACGGCGGCGCGGCGACGATGGTCTCGCTAGACAACAGCACGAATTCTCCCAATAGCCAGGGCGAAGGGGACGTGCTTGTTTACACGTCGCCGACCCTTGGCGCGGGAACGCACATGCTCAGTTTCCTAAACACCGCTGATTCCACGATCGCGCTCGACCGCGTGGAAATCACTCCGATCTCAGCGAGATCGGCGTTAGGCGTGTCGCTCACCGAGGGCAACGTCACGGCCATACCGAATCAATTGCTGCAGTATACGATCAACTACGATAGCGCCGGCAGCATCGTCGCCGGCGCCGGCGTTAACGCGGCGGGAGTCGTCCTCACCGAGACGGTGCCGGCCAACACCACCTTCAGCTCGGCCGACAGCACCACCGGGTGGACTTTGACCTCGGGCAGCGGCGGGGCGGGTTCCACCTACACGTTCAATGTGGGCAGTCTGGCCGCGGGAGACGCCGGGTCGGTCGTGTTCGCCGTCACCGTGAATGCTTCCGTCCCGAATGGCACGATTACTTTGACCGACTCGGTAACGATTACCGACGCCGCGTCGGACATGGCCAGGGGCAACCGCGTCACGCCGTTGGTCGTCCCCGTGATCCCTTACAAAGTGGTCTTCGGTCAGCAGCCGACGGACGCACGAGGTGGAGTGGCGATCAGCCCGGCCGTGACGATCATCGTGCAGGACCAACTTGGCAACACGTTCAACGGCACTAGCTCCACGGTCACGTTGACGCTCAGCGGCGGAACATTTTCCGGCGGCTCCAACACGGCTACCGCTCAAACCTCAAATGGGGTGGCAACGTTCGGCAACCTTGTGATCAATGCTCAGGGGACCTACTCGCTCACGGCCACCGATGGTAGCTTGATCTCCGCGGTCTCGAGCACCTTTAGCGTCGTTGTCCCCAGCCAGGTGGCGTTCACGCAGCAGCCGACCGACTCGACCGCCGGCATCGCGCTGGGTTCGGTGAACGTCACCGTCGAGGACGTGCTCGGCAACCCCGTCACCGGCGACACGTCGATGGTCACGTTGGCACTCAGTGGCGGAACGTTTGTCGGTGGCGGCAATTCGACGATCGTGCAGGCGATTTCGGGCGTGGCGACGTTCAACAATCTGGTCATCGATACGAGTGGAACGTATTCGTTGTCCGCGACCGACGGGACGCTGGCCGGCGCGACGTCCAATTCGTTCATGGTCGTTGCGGCCGCGGCCTCGCATCTAGCATTTGGCCAGCAACCGTCGAGCGCCACGATTGGCATTCCCATAAATCCCGTGACCGTAACGGTGCTGGATCAGTTCGGAAATATGATTGCGGGAGACACTTCGACGGTGACGCTGACGCTTTCGAGCGGCATCTTTTCCACCGGCAGCAATAAGGTCGCGGCGCAGGCTTCGGCCGGCACCGCCACGTTCAACAATCTCACGATCAAGTCCGCCGGCAATTACACACTGGCGGCCACCGACGGCAGCTTGAGCAGGGCGACCTCCGTCGCGTTCGCCGTCGCCAGCTTAGTGACCACGATCGACGATTCCACCGCTGGCAGCAACGTAAACCAAGTCGATCGAATCGGCGCCGGCTGGCAGTTGATCACCAACTCTGCGATCGTCGGCGCCTACAACCATACCATCACCAGCTCGCGCATCGCCAACGACAGCGCTACGGTCTTGTTCACCGGCGACCAGATCGATTTTTATGCGGGCAAATTGAACACCGGCGGCATCGCCGCCATCTCGATCGACGGGCGCGCCGAATCGATGATCGATCTCTACGCGAACGACGCCACCGGTTTCTCGGCATTGGTTTATACGAGCCCGCTGCTGACGCCCGGCACTCATTCCTTGACGGTCCGCGTGACCGGCACGAAAGACGCCAAAAGCCTGAACACGTACGTATCCGTCGACCGCTTCGATGTTTTTCGGGCGACGCCGACGATCACTTGGCCCAATCCGGACGACATCGTATTTGGCACTCCCCTCGATGAGACGCAACTCGATGCTGCTGCGAACGTCGACGGCACGTTTTACTATTCGCCGGCCGCAGGCGCTGTGCTCAGCGCTGGCCAAGGGCAAACGCTCAACGTCACGTTCGTTCCCAAGGATCTCGCCGACTATGTCCCGACGACCGCGTCGGTCGTGATCAATGTCGCCAAGACCGATCCGGTGATTACCTGGCCCGAACCGCCCGGCCTGATTCACGGGCAGCCGCTCACCTCGACCCAACTCGACGCGACCGCGAACGTCCCGGGCACGTTCGTTTACAGCCCTGGCGTCGGGGCCCTCTTGCCGACCCAGCCGGACAATTCTCTCAGCGTCACGTTCACGCCGACGGACGCCATCGACTACAACGTGGCGACCCAGGGCAATGTGATCGACATTTTCACGGCGACGCCGACCATTTCGTGGCCCACTCCGGCCGACATGTCCTACGGCACGCCTCTCGATTCCACGCAACTCGACGCGACGGCGAAGTTCAACGGCCAGCCTGTCGCCGGCACGTTCACCTATACGCCGCCGCCGGGGACCGTCTTGGGCGCCGGTACGAATCAAACGCTGCGCGTCCATTTTACGCCGACGGACACCACCGATTTCGTCGGCGCAAGCGCCTCGGTGACGATCAATGTAACGGCGTTAATGGTCACGAACGCCAATGACAGCGGCGCGGGCTCATTGCGGCAGGCGCTGCTCGATGCCGGAAATTCTCCCGGCACGACGCATACTATTTATTTTCAACTGCCGACCGGCCCGCAGATGATCGATCCGGCCACGCCCTTGCCAGTGGTTTCGGACCCGATCATCGCCGTGCTCGACGCGACGCAGAACGTCACGGTCAATTCCCCTGCGTCCGGCGGGACGAACAGCTTCCCCGCGCTCACCAAATCCGGGGCCGGTTTGCTTGCACTGTCGGGGGCGAACAGTCTCAACGGGAATATGCACGTCGGAAATGGCCGCTTGCGGCTCGCGGCATCAACGCCGACTGGCCTGGCTTTGGGAATCGCCGTCAACGTCGACGGTACGGCGACTTTGGAACTTGCCGGCAGCGCTACGAATCTCGCGGGAGGCAGCCACCCGGTCAATATCTCGAATAGCAGCAGCGCCGCGGCCGGCGTCGAAATCTCGGGAACGCATCAGGTCGTCGGCAACATTACGGGCGCCGGAAGCACGACGATCGACGCGGGGAGCAATCTCACCGCCAATAGCATCGTTCAGGGCGCTCTGGTGATCGGCGGCAGCGCCGGCAGCCCTGCGAAGCTCACGATCGCCCCGTCCGATTCGTCCGGCAATCCGCTGGTAGTCGACGCCTCGTTCGCACAGTCGCAGTCGGCTCTCGCCGCGCCCTTGGTCGTAGCATCGTCGACCGCCGACGCGGCTTCAAGCTTCACAACCACGATTGCTGCAACGAGTGACATCGCCGTCGTCGAAACTCCGCCGAGCGCAGGCCGTGCGACTCTGCCGCAAAATCACACCGCATCGAGAAATCCCCAAATCTTCGATCTCAGAATGTTTTCCCTAGGTCTCGTCCAAAGCCAAGTGATTTGGAGCGAACGGAAGGCCGTATTGGACTCATCCGCAAGCAGCCTAAAGATCGCAGACTCGCAGCCGGCCGCGACAACCGCTACGAGCGATTCCGGCGGAAATCCATCGCGGCTGGACGGGGACCCGCGTCGGGCCGCGCTCGATGCTGCCGCAGTCGACGCCGTCTTCTCGACTGTGTCAACGCCGGCGATCAACGACGGGCTGGCGGGCCTGCTTGCAGAAGACATTTCTGATTATCGCGGCGAGTCAGTTTCGCTCGATTCTGGCGGCGATCTTGCGGCGTCTCCGGAGCCCATACACAACCTACTCGCGAGTGCCGAGCGAGTTGCGCACGGCGGATAATATCGAGTTAGGCGATAGCTTGAGAAATCATCAGCCGCGCAAGATTTCCACCGGCTTGAAATCGCCCCCCAGCACTTGCTTGCTCGACACGCCGAGCCATTGGTCGAGGACGGCGGCGTAGACCTGGCGGAAATCCGTGTGGTGCTTGAGCTTGTCCATGTAAAGATCGCTGAGGCTCGGATGCGCGCCGACGACGCCCGAGCGCACCCGGCCGCCGATCAGGAACATCGGAGCGGCCGAGCCGTGGTCGGTCCCTTGGCTTTGGTTCTCCTTGGCCCGGCGGCCGAATTCCGAGAACGTCATCATCATGATCCGATCGCGATGTCCGCGGGCCGACATGTCTTTGAAGAATGCGGCCGCGGCGTCGGACAATTCGCGGAGCAGGTTGGCGTGCACGGCCAATTGGTTGGCGTGCGTGTCGAATCCGTTGAGGGTGACATAGAAGATCCGCGCGCCGAAGTCGGCCTCGATCAATTGCGCGACGAGTTTCAATCGATCGGACAGTCCGCTGGCCGGATAGGGGACCTTGGGCTGATAGTTCTTGGCCAGCTCGCGGAGCCGCTGGCTATTGGCATAGGTGTTCACGGCCGTGTGGCGGACAAAGTCCAAGAGCGCGGGTTGGCCGGTTCCTTCGCCGGCGGCGGACTTGCGGCTGGCGTCGCGTTCGATGAGTTGACGTTGCTGGTCGTGATCGGCGCCGCTGGCAGCGAGCGTTTGCAATTGGAACTCTTGCAGGTTGGTGATCGAAGGCACTTTCGCGGGCGCGCCGGCGAGCGTCAGCCAACTTTGTTCGTTCGGCGCCGCGACGTGGAACGCCGGGCTGGCCGGCATTTGCACGAGCGCCTTGCCGAGCCAACCCTCCGTAAGGTTCTCGGCGAGGCTGGCGGCCTGCCATATATCCATCGAGCGGAAATGCGACTCGTTGGGATTTGGATAGCCGACTCCCTGGACGACGCACAGCGCATGATCTTCGAGCAACTCCGCGAGTCCGCCGAGCGACGGATGAAGGCCGAGCGAGTCGTTGATTTTCTTGAGGTCGTTGGTCGGCAGCCGCAGGTCCTTGCGGAGTTTGTCGTATCCGTCGTCGGAGAACGGAACGACGGTATTCAGACCATCGTTGCCGCCGGTGAGTTGGACGACGACGAGCACGGTTTCCTTCGTCCCCGGTTTGCCGGTTGATCCGGCGGCTAACGCCGTCCGGCTCAAGAATAATGGAGCGGTTTGTCCCCAGGCGACGACGCCGGCGCCGGCCAAAGTCGCTTTGACGAATTCACGGCGGGATTGCATGGCGGTCTCCTTTGCGGCGGGGCTCGGGATTAGGGGTTCGGGACTCGGAAAGACCCTGCGGGCAGGGTGCCATGCTCACGGCTCGGCGTGGGCATGGACGGTGTTGGCACATGGCCACTCAGAGCAGTGGCCATGGCACCCGCCTTGCGCGTTTCCGAATCCCGAGCCCCTAGCCCCGAATCCCTTCTTTAGTTCAACTGAAACTCCGCTTGCGTCAGCAGCAGGTGGCAGACGGCGCGGATGCGGTGTTCTTCCTGGTCTTGGTCCGTCCAATAATCAGGATACGGTTGTTTGCGGGCGTTTGCCAGATAATCCAACAGGCTCGATCGGGCATCAGCGGCCAGATCGTTTTGCAAAAACAACTGCACGAAGAAATCGACAATCTGCTCGTCGGTCTTCTTGCCGTATTTGCGGACAACCGTAACGGGATCGATCTGTACCCGTGTAAAGCGATTGTCTTGAGTAGACGTGAGCGCAAGCGCCAAATTGTGCCGCAAGAGCAACGTGGTCGAGTTGATCCAGGTCGTGCCGCCGAGCCAGCCCTTCACCGACGGTGGCGAAAACAGCCGCTGCCCCAAGCCTTCCAGCGCCACCGCCAGCGGTGCCGCGCCGACGTGCCCTTCCAGCCCATGCACGATGCCGACCGCGAAATCGACGGGCGACTTGACCTGCGTGCGGTAGGCGTGCGGCGAGAAGAATAGATTCGACCGGAGCAACGTCTCAACCAGGCCACGAAGATCGTAATCGCTCTCGCGAAACCGGCCGGCCAATGGTTTGAGCAGCTCGCGCGTCGGCTCGATCGTGTCGCTGATGAAGAAGCGAAAGAGCTTGCCGGCGATGAAGTAGGGCGCGGCCTCTTGTTCGAGACAGATTCGCACAATGTCTTCGCCGCCCCAATTCCCCTGCTGGCCGAGAAACGTCTTTTCGCCGTTGTCGTGCTGACCGCCGTTGAGATGGAACTTGCCATCTGCGATTTGCCAGCCGGTGAACGCGCGAGCCCCTTCGCGCACGTCCTGCTCGGTATAGTTGCCGATCCCCAGACTGAAGAGTTCCATCAGCTCGCGGGAATAGTTCTCGTTCGGCGTTCCCTTCTTGCTCAGGCTGGTGTCGAGCCAGACCATCATGGCCGGGTCCTTTGAAATCTCTTCGAGCATTGTGCGAAAGCTACCCAGCGCATTGCGGCGCAGCAGCTCGTTCTGGCCGAGCATGAAGCGGAGATTGCGGACTTTGGCGTTGCTGGTGGCGAAGTGATTGTGCCAGAACAGCGTAAGCCGCACTTGGAGCGGAAACGGGCTTTGCAGGATGCGGTAGAGCCACCAGGCCCGCAGCTCTTCCTCGCTATTCAGGTCGAGCGAGCCGGCCATATCGGCAACTTGCCGGTTGAAGGCTTCGATCCCGGCGCCGCCGCTCAAGAGCGCGGCGATCGTCTTCTCGGGACCGGCGGCGACGGCGTCATCAAGCTGGCGAACGTTCGCGCCAAACGCGGCGCGGCGATAGAGATGACCCGCCTTTTTCAGATCCCATGGATTCTCGTCATCGGGGCGGTATGGCTGCCAGGCCCAGGAGAGATCGATCGACATAGTTTTGATCCGCATATCAGCAGGAGGACCAAGGAGGCAAGCGGCAAGCTAATTCCTTATTTGTCGGTCTTCCTTCTTTCTTGGAAACTCGTGCAATCGCAATCAGGGGCTAATCCGGAGGTCGAATTGATATTGATCGGGAGTATACCGGTTCGTCGTTTCGACGCGTCCGAGATGATCGAGAAGCTGGAGGAACAGCGAAACTTCCTTCTCGGCCTCCTCGGGGCTGTTGCCTTGTTCGAGCATATTCTGTGTGATGAGCTGCTTCTTTGCCGCGCCGAGATAGTTCGACACGCCGCTGAAACTGAGCCGGCTTTGCAAGATCGTGCCGTCCGCCGTCGATGCCGATTGCGACACCGTCTGCTCGCGCGAGTTAGCTTCCTTTTCGAGTTCATCCACCAACTGCCGAGCCAGCTCGACCGTCGAACTCAATACGTACTGATTCCCCACGCGCACGCGGCTGGGGCTGAAGTTGAACAGAATCCCGTCGCCGAGCGCCTTGTTGCCGTCATTCTCGACGAAGCGATAGCCGATGATCTTCGATTTCGACTCGCCATGCTCTTCGATGAATTGCGACATCGGGGCTTTCAAGCCGGCGAGGAATGCCAGGCCCCGCAAGGGACCGTCGACTGCCTTGGCGAATGCGTCGGGATCGCGCATTTGCAGTACCAGGGCGAAGGCCGGTTGTCTGTCCTCCGGCTTGATCGAATAGCCCTTTTCCTCTTGTTGGGCAACGACGAACCGTTGCCGCGCGCCGGCGTATTCTAGAAACTGGCTGAACTGTGTGCCGTAGAGGATCAGCTTCGAGTTTTTGTCGAACTCTTCGATTCGTTTCAATTGATCCTTCGGCAGCAACACGGCTCGCTGCTTCCAGAACGATGCTACGTCGAGATAGTAGCTCGCACTGTAGAGCGTTCCGGCCGGCGCCAATAGCGGCTGCGCGCCGGGCTGCCGGTCCGGTGGAACATGGCCGCGCACCAGATCATGCATGCCGGCACTACCGCCGGGCAGACGAAGGCTGAGCGTCGCCGTGCCATGGTCCTCGCGCACCGCGGCGACGAGGAACGGCGAGCGCCGCAATGAATCGATCAGCCCGCCAAACGCAACGTGAATCGGGAAGAAATTAGCCGGCAACGTGAAGAGCGGCTGGAGTTCTGGATTCTTGTGTGCGGTTTCGAGGTCCATCCACGTCCAAGCCAGCGCGTCCGTCGGCACATATGCCCGAGCATCGACAAGCGTTTTCTTTTTGAGCAGGCTCTCCTTCGACGGATCGAGATATAGATCGATGGCCGAGTGCAGCCGCTCGCGAACGTTGCTCAAGGCAATTGCCGAGCCGAGCAGAGCCACATGCAGGTCTTCGCCGCGGTGCAGCACTTCAATGCCGCGATACGTTTCGGTCAAGTAGGCATCGTGGATGCCTTGCCGCGCCAGTTCTTGCTCGACGATGCCAACGGCCTTGCGAAAAAACTTCTCCGTTAGCTTCGGATCGCGCCCCTGGATGATCACTAAGGTCGGTGCTGGCGGATTCTTTTCGATCTTGAAGGCCGCGACGATGCCATCGCCGGCCAGCTCGTCGAGCAGATTGGCCCAGTCGTTGCCCAATTCGCGCTCGAAATGGCCGACCAGTTGGCGGAATAGATGGTAGTTCGTCGATTCGAAATAGTCGCGGTAGCCGCGAAAGCCTTCCAGTTCGGGCCGGCTAGCCAGCTTCACCGCGAAATCGGCAATAGCCCGCGGACGCTCGATCTTGACGACGAAATTCGCCGATGGCGGCACCAGCCGAAGTGGATCGGAGGGTTCGGCCGCGACGGCGGCCAGCGACGAGAGGCAAGCGATTGCGGCCAGCACGGCAGCGCCGCGCCAATATCGCTTCGAGCCGGCACATGATCCCGTCACGGCTGTGCTCCCTGTTAAACGAAAAGCCACGATGGAACGATCGCAAGGCCATTCGGCGTGGCCGGCATTCAACCACGGCTAGAACCATATACCCGCTGCCGCCTCGCCCGGTTTCACGCGAACGAGTCTGACCATTTGCGCTCGACGCCTATCCCTCGGCAAAAGTCCTGCGAATGACGAAGCGGCCGGCGGTTAGGAAATCTTGCCCTGCGCCTTGTCCGAAATGTCCTTGCGGCACCAAGCGCCTTCCCAGCGGATTTGCTTGACCGCGGTGTATGCGGAAAGCTTGGCGGCGGGAATCGTCGAGCCCAACGCGGTGACCGCGAGCACTCGGCCGCCGTTGGTGACCACCTTGCCGTCCGTTCGCGTCGTGCCCGCGTGAAACACCTTCACATCCGGCACCTTGGCGGCTTCGTCCAAGCCGCGGATCGGCCGCCCCCGCTCGTAGTCGCCGGGATAACCGGCGCTAGCCATGACGACGCAGACCGCGGGGCGCGGGTCCCAGACTGGCGGCACAATCTGATCCAGCCGGCCATCGACGACCGCCTCCATCAGATCAACAATGTCGCTCTGGAGCCGCATCAAGAGCGGCTCGCATTCCGGATCTCCGAAACGGACATTGAACTCCAGCACCTTGGGTCCTTGGTTGGTCATCATCAAGCCGGCATAGAGCACGCCGCGAAACGGCCGCCGTGCCCGCTTCATCGCATGCACCGTCGGCACCAGCACTTGCTCTTCGATCCGCCGCAAATCGGCCTCCGTCACGAGCGGTGTGGGAGAATAGGCCCCCATCCCGCCGGTGTTTGGCCCGGTATCGCCGTCGAAGGCCGCCTTGTGGTCCTGCGCCGGCGGGAGGCTAACGATCGTGCGGCCGTCGGTGATCGCCAGCACGCTCGCTTCTTGGCCGTCGAGCCGTTCCTCGATGACGAGTTGATTGCCGGCGTCGCCGAATTGGCGGTCGCGGCCGATTTTGTGGACCGCTTCGATCGCCTCGTTTCGCCCTTTGCACACGAACACTCCCTTGCCCGCAGCCAGCCCGTCGGCCTTGACCACCACCGGCACATCCTCGCGTTCGCGGAGAAACGTGGCCGCCCGAGCCGGATCGCGAAACACCTGATATTCGGCCGTGGGAACGCTGGCTTGGCGGAGCAGGTTTTTGCAAAAGACCTTGCTCCCTTCGAGTTCCGCCGCCAAACGACTCGGCCCGAAAATTCGCAGCTTCTCGACGCTAAAGGCATCCACGATCCCGCCGACGAGCGGACCCTCGGGGCCGACGATGGTTAGATCGATCGCGTTTTGCCTGACGAACTTGATGAGCCGCGGAAAATCGAGCGGCGAGAGATCGACATTTTCCGCGTCGATCTCAGTGCCGGCATTGCCCGGCGCAACAAACACCTGCTCGACGCGCGGGCTGGCCTTGATCTTCCAAGCCAGGGCATGCTCGCGGCCACCGTTGCCGATAACGAGCACCTTCATGATGGATCGACCCAGTTTGAGGAAATGGAAATCGCTTCGTCCGAACCATCCTCATTCTTTCCGCCCAGCGCATGATTGGCAATGCCGGACTGCCGCGATCCCATCCCGAGACGTTGAATTGACGCTCGCCGATCGGAATTGTTCTAAAACGAGTTCATTCCGCCTGGCTCCCTGCCAATTCTTCCGGGCGCGGAAAAGGGGACATTCTACTTTTCTTGACCGGACGGGTGGATTTTGGTAGTTTGGCGCGATGGCCAGAACGGCGCGCGCTTCTGCTGGCGGGATGTGTTACCATGTGCTCAATCGCGGCAATGGCCGGGCGGAGGTGTTTCACAAGGACGGCGACTTCGCGGCGTTCCTCGAGCTGATGGCCGAGGCCAACGAGCGTTTGCCGTTGCGGATTTTGGGCTACGTGCTGATGCCCAATCATTTTCATCTGGTGCTGTGGCCGCGGGGCGACGGAGATTTGAGCCGGTGGATGCAATGGCTGCTCACGTCGCACGTGCGGCGTTATCATCGGCATTACCAGGGTAGCGGCCACGTGTGGCAAGGGCGGTTCAAGGCCTTTCCGATCGAGCAAGACGACCACCTGCTGACCGTGCTGCGTTACGTGGAGCGCAATCCGCTGCGAGCTAACTTGGTCCGGCGGGCGGAGGCCTGGGCCTGGTCGAGTTTGTCGTGGCGCGCGAGCGGCAAACGCCCCGAGTTGCTTTCCGATTGGCCTGTGCCCTGCCCAAGAAACTGGCTGGCGACGGTCAACGCGGCTGAGAACGAAACCGAACTCGCGGCGTTACGTCGCAGCCTTGTTCGCGGCGCTCCGTTCGGCGGCGAACGTTGGAGCGAGCGAATCGCCGCGCGGTTGGGCCTCGAATCCTCGCTGCGTCCTCGCGGAAGACCCAAGAAGCAGAAAAAGTAGAATGTCCCCTTTTCTCTCCCGACGAAATCCGCGAGATTGCCGAGACCTATTTTGGAGGAAGTCCATGAACGGCGACGCGGAATCACAACTTCTGTACATCGCTTCAAAGCTGGTGGGAAACGAATGTTGGAACGTCAGCGCGGGTGGTGCAACTGGTTCGCGGTTCATCCTGGACTTTGGCGCAAAGCTAAAATGGGTGATCGACCCTAGGAACGTGCTGCTCAATGCGAGGCTCCAAGACAGTTACCACGGCGAATTCGGCCTTCAGGTCGGGTGCGCCGCGTGGCGATTGGATAGCGAGGAAAAACCGCTAACGGCTTGGACGGACCTCGCAGTGCCGGGTGGCCCGATGGTTGCAGGGCTGGAGCTGCTGCGCGGATGTGTCGTCGTGAGCGCAGAGATCACGAGACCAGCGCTCGATCTCGTCTTGGCGTTCGATAAGCGGTACTTTCTCCGAGTGTTCTGCGATCAGTTTGACGAACGGTTTGACAACTATAGTTTATCATTCCGAGGTACCTATGTGAGCGTTGAAGCGCGATCGCGGGCAGTTGTTAGTGGGACAGGAGAAGCGGTCGGGGATCAATGATTACGCGATTGAGCCCACGCTTGGTACGATCACGACAGCCGATTGACTTCCGCGGCCAGTTACTACGACGGCTATGGGGGCATATCGTACAGTTGGGACGGCAACGGAGACTCGACGCTCTCCGGCTACGTGACCGGCAAGGGGAACCGGCTGCTCAACGACGGGACCTACAAATATGTGTACGACAAAGCGGGGCACGTCACGCAACGCTACACGAGCACCGCGGAGACCGACTATACCTGGGACAATCGGGGCCGGCTGGTCACGGTCAAGGATTACACCAAGAGCGGCAGCACGCTGACGCAGGTCCAACAGGTGGACCTGTGGTACGACGCCTTCAACAATCTGATCGGCCGCACCCTGACGCCGTATATCAGCGGCAATCCGGGGACGCCCGCGACCGCTCGCTTCATTTACGACGGCCCGGCGCCAGGCTCAGGGCCAGGCCACGCCGTCCTGGCCTTTAACGGGAACCAGTCGCTCACCGACCGCTACCTGTGGGGACCAGCGTTGGATCAGATCCTGGCCGATGAGCGGTTCACGCCGAGCGGGAGCAACTGGATGCCTTCCAGCGCCGGCACAACCTATTGGGCGCTGACGGACAACGCGAGGAAAAGCGCGGGCGAGGAAAAGGGGACATTCTACTTTCTCGTGAAAAGTAGAATGTCCCCTTTTCTTGTCTTGCCCGGATCGGGAGATTCGATCGAAACACTGAGCTTGTGAAACCCGATTTGCAGAATGCGCCCGACGTTCTCGGCGCCGAGCAGGCTGCCGTTGGTTATCAGCGAAATCTTCGCTTGTGGGTGGAGGCGGCGGATCAACTCTGCCATCTCGAAGAACTGGGGATGGAGCATCGGCTCCCCTTCCCCCTGCAACTCGACTATGCCGCACGTTCGCGACCGACCGCAGAATCTGCGCGAAGCGGTCCAGCGGCATGTTCTGCTGCGGCATGTGCCGGCCGGCGCAGAACCCGCAGGTGAAATTACACCGCGTCGTCGGCTCGATCTGCAAGAACGGGACATCGAGCGTTGACATAAACTGCGTTCATTTCGGCGGCGCGGAGGTGATCGCCAGCCCGGTCACCGGCTTGTCGTCCTTGTCGAGAAACCGAGCGCAGATTCCCGAAGGTCCGTCGCCGTTGATCAGCGTGAAGGTGACGAGGTTCGTTCCTTGCTTGAGCGCGATGGCCTCAGAGTGATCGGTGTCTTTCTCGGCGGCGCGAGCTGCGTAAACACGGATCAACTCTTTGCCGTTGACTCGCCACAGCGAATCATCGTCTGAGCCGATGGCCAACCGGACGTCAGGCATGTCGTTGGGGACGACCACATAGGCCACGCCCAGATAGACGACGTTGTCGGTGCCTTTGCTCTGATCTTGAGCGATCTTGTTCGTATCGAGCGTGAAATCGGCGGCCTCGACCGCTTGCCAGGGCATCTCGGCGCCGTCCACGGTCGATTTATCGCCGGCCGAGGGTTTGAGATCCTTCTGGCCGGAGAAATACTCCTTGTCCAAGAACTCCTTGCAGGCAGCCTCGTTGTGCTCGCTCACTTTCTGATCGACCGAGATTGGCCCGAGCACGAGCCAGTTGCGGATGAAGCCCTCGTCATCGACCTTGAAGGTCTTGGCGTCGTCCGCCCGCAGATTCGCAGCCGCGATCAACGCGGCACTAATCCCGATGGCGAAACAAGTCTTAATGCTCATGACCGGCCTCCTAGAGATAGAGTTGAGTTGGAGCGGGCTGATCTTAACGGCACCGCCAGAATCGATCGCATAGCCGCCGATGCTACACCTGCCCGCGGCACAGGTCAATCCGCCGGTCAAGGCCAAACGGGGCAAAAAAGGGGCAGGCCGAAATCGCACTTCCAGAGATGTAAAGGATTGCGGCGTAATGATTTCTTGATGCAACTCGCCCATGATGGAAACGGGGCGTAGGCACCGTCAGTAGCCACTTTTGATGTCGCTCAAACACGGTGATTCGGCCTGCCGCAAGGCGGCCGGAAAAAATACTTGCGTTGTCCGCGACAATCGCTATAATCACTTTCACGCATCCTCAATGGGGATGCCTCGTCCACTATCCATTCCGGAGGGTGCTTCAGCCGGTGTGGGATGCTTGGCGGCGCGTGGAGTCTGCAGCGCAACGAATTGATTGAGCTATATGCCGACGTGGCGAGCTTGAGCGGATCGTAAACAATTGGACCCGGCACCAGGGATTTTCGTCGAGAGGTCTGCTCGTGAGTATCAAATCAATTCGGCTCGCACCTTTGGCGTTGGCAGCGGCAATTGCCCTCTTGATGTTGGCAGCGGCACCAACGGCGTCTTTGGCCGTAGCGCCTCTCGCTCCAGGTGTTAGTCTTGATAGGCCTGGCACCACTCCACCGCTGTTCTCTCCCTACTATACGCCCGGCCCCGTGCCGGCGCAGTATTCGACCCTGCTCATCTCGACGTCGTTTCCATATCTGTTTACGGGCACTCCGAGCAACGCGTTCCTCGGGTCCGTCACGAGCGACGTTTGGAAAAACCCCGCGAACGGTCAATTGGCGTTCAGTTACAAATTCAACAATCTTTCGCCCGGTCCCACGGCCCCAGTGACGGATATCGTGCGGGTCACGCTCGACGACCCAACTCACCCCTGGAACGGAGTTTTGATCTCCGACGCCGGTTCCGACTCCTCCGGCTCATCGACGCCGCAGGGGGCCGCTCTCGGCGGCCCGTCGTGGTCAGACGGTGCCCCGTTTGTGCTCGATCGCGATGGGGTGTTCGCCGGCCTTGATGCGCAATTTCGCGACCAGAATCGCGGCACCGAACTCTTGTCGTCGACCAACGACACGTCGGCCACGTTCTGGTTCGCAACCAGCGCAACGCATTTCGGCGTGACAAACGTGGGTCTTTCCGATAGTGGCGACACCGGCAGTGCACATGCTTATGCGCCCGCGGTGCCGGAGCCAGCGAGCCTGCTGCTGCTGGCAATCGGCGGCGGATGCGGCGCTTTCGGCGCTGCGCGGAAACGTCGCGCTAAATGAAGGCTGTGGCAGTTCGCTCGATTGCCGACGGTCGTCAATTGCGCTGATTTCTCGAACAGATCGATCCCAAGAGCAGATCGGCTTTGGATCGAACGCGCATGCGCGGCGCATTTCTGAACAGCGCGTTCCGCGAAATAGACCGCGGGCTGCCGTTGGCCGCAAATGGTTCGTTATTTTGAAATTGGAATAAGTTTCTGGAATAAAAGGGGGCCCGTATCGCGAACGAGGTTGGCGCGCCGGGCTGCAAGCATGCATCGGGCACGAGCGGCCAACGCGGAACTGGCGTGCGCCGGATGGCTATAAGCATTGGCCTATTTTCGCTCAGCCGTTTGCAATAGCGCCGGTGGGTGTTTATGATCGTCTTTCGATGAAATCGCTTCGATTGGATGTCGCCGCCAAGTCACGATCGCTTGGCATCGGCCAGGGATGGACAACTGCGCGTTTTGCGGTTTTGGAACGAGGAGATTTGTTTGATGCCTGTAAAAACTTTGGAAGACCGGGCCGAGAAAGGCCCGGAGGCTCCGTCGGGCGACGGAGTTGAGAAGGCCACGCTTGCCGCTGCACCCACCATCCCGACAGCGCAGCCCACGCCTGCCGCTCTAACGGTCGATGCGAAGAGTGCCGTTTGCAATTACGCGAACTTCTGCCGCGTCACCGGAGCGCCTGAAGAAGTGCTCTTGGATCTGGGGCTCAACGACAACCCCATGACCATCCCCACCGAGCCCGTGGTGATTTCTCAACGTGTCGTGCTGAATTACTTTACGGCGAAACGATTGCTCCACGCCCTGCAGCTTACGATCCAGCGGCATGAGGCGGCCTTCGGAGCGATCGAGATCGACGTACAAAAGCGGGTCACGCCGCGCGGACGTTAGCCGCGAGACGTCGCGGTTGGCCCGCCCGCAATTCAGGTCCCTTGGCCAGCCTTATCGACGGCTTTTCCCAGGCTTGGCCGGCAATGGTGGTCGCGTGGCGGCCAACGGGCTTTCGCTCGTTTTGAGGTTAATTCGGCAAGATTTCTTGTGCCGCTTGTAAATCGTGATTGTATTTCCCCTCATGTGTATCGCAATCGCTGGCTGCAATTGAGGGCTCATTTATCCACTAAGGACCGCCATCATGGCACGCTTTCGCTCACGAACATCGCGATCCCGATCTAGCACGTCGCGATCCTGGTTGAAATCGGTCCTTCGCTTTCGTCGGCACTTCCCCAAACTGCTGCGGGGCGACTTCTGGCGCACCGACAGCGCCGACGGACTCTGGCAGTCGCTCTTCCGCCGCAAGAAGAAAACCGAAAAGCGCCGCCATCATCGCCGCACCGGCGCCAGCGGCTGGAGCCCGATGCCGATCGGAATGCAGCCTGAGGCGCTGGAAGCCCGCGTGCTGCTGACGGGGACGACCTACGTCAACGACAACTGGATTGACAATTCCGGCAATTTCCACACCGGCGATCCGGTGACGAACACCGGCACCGGCGACGACGGCACGGTCACTGCGATGTTTAACGTCAACGCTTTCAAAACGCTGACCGCTGCGTTGGCATCGGGAAACGTCTCGATCGGCGACACAGTGGTTGTGCTCTCGGGCGCGTATTCCGACACTCCGACCATTTCCATCCAGGGACTGACGATCGAAGGGGAATACGTCGCCGATGGGCGCTTGGGCGCTAGCCGCGACACGGGGCACGGCGGCGCGATCGAAACGACCGTGCAGAGTTCCGGCTATCAAGTCGCCGCTAATAACGTCACCATCGAAGGGATTCGGTTCACGACCAGCGTCCCCGCGATCGAGATCCAAAACGGCGTCACCGGCGCCGAAATTCAAGACAATATCTTCATCGACAACTCACACGGCGTGCAAATCGACGGCGGCGGCTCGGCCGATCTCAATCAAAACCTCTTCACGAATAGCCGAAGCACCTTCGCCAGCCAGATCGTCCCCAGCGTGCAGGGCATCACGGTTCAAGGAACCGGTGGAACGACGACGATCGAACACAACACATTCCAATACTTCCTCGATCCGACCGCTGGCCACAATCCCGGCGGCGTGGTCGTCAATGCGACCGGTGCTACGGTCTCCATCCAAGCCGACCAATTCAGCAACAACTCGGTCGCGATCAACGTGCTCGGCGGAACGGCGAACATCAGCGGTAACGCTTCCGGCGCGGGACTCGACTCAGGCAACGGCATCTACAACAACAACGTCGGCATCGAGTTTTCCAGCGGCGGCGGCTCGGTCAGCGGCAACACATTCCAAAACTCCACGCAAAGCGCCACGCCGAACGGCACCGACCTGCGCCTGTCCAGCGGCGCCGGCGCCGTTACCGACGGCGGCGGCAACGCCTTCTACGCGAATGGCACTTACATCGACGACGAATCGTCAGGCGGTCTCGATGCGTCCGGCGATAAGTTCAACGGAAGCGCTCCGCCGAGCCCGTCGAGCGCCGCAAATCTAGCTACTCTATACGGACTCGAAGACAAGATCACCGACGGCCTCGACATCGCCGGCAACGTTCATGGCACGGCCGGCGCCGGCCTCGTGCGAATCAAGGCCAGCGATGTATTCCTCGCCCATAGCAGCGAAGTTTCGCCGCAAGGCTCGGCGGGCTCAATCCAGCGTGCCGTCGATCTCGCTAGCGCCAACGACACGATCTATGTCGAGGCCGGAAGTTTTGCAGGCAATGTCGATGTCGACAAGTCGGTGACGCTGTTGGGAGCTGAGTCCGGTGTCGATGCCCGCGCGCGGTCTTCGGTCCCCGAGACGATCGTGTCCGATCCGAGTGTGGGCTTCAGCATCACGGGTCCTGGCGTTCGCACCATCAACGGCTTTACCATCACCGCTGCAAGCGGCATCGATCCCGCAATCCAAAATCTCCTGAACGTCTATGACAACATTATCAGCGGAGCGAGCAATGTCGGCATCAGCGTCGCCGGCGCTACCCACGCGACGATATCGGGAAACTTGATTACCGGGACCGGCGATGGAATCGACGTCTCCGATAGCGCGATTGTCGCCACCACGGCCAACTCGATCACCGTCGGCGCGAGCGGCATCGCGACCTACGGCAGCTCCACGGTCGATATTGGCGACGGCCATGACGCCGACGCCAATCAAATCGACGGTCAGCTATACGGCGTCGTTCTCTATGGCGGCAGCGCGACGATCGACGACAACGCGATCGGCAGCAGCGGCGGGACCGGCGTGCAACTCCTATATTCGACCGATCCGGTTTCGGCAACGATCGAACACAGCACGATCAGCGGCATGGGCGGAGGAGTCGCAGTCATCGGCAGCGGGGCGAGTGCGCTGATCGATCACAACCTGATCCAGAATGTCGGCAGCGGATCTGACGTCTCGCCAAGCGTCGCCGTGCTGTTGCAGGACGACGGATATTCGAGAGTCGAGAGCAACTCGATTCAGAATGTCGACATCGGTATCGAAATCGACACCTTCGACGCGGCCGATCCCAATCCGTCGCCGTTGCACACCATCACCGGCAACACGATTTCGTATGCCGTCGACGGCGTGGTCGTCAGCAACATCAGCGGCGCCGCCAGCGCCTTCGATATCGAGGACAATGCGATCACTTCGGAGCAAGTGCCGGCTGTGGTGAACGACGGCCTCGACGCGGGTTTGATGCTACTATCCATCGGCATCGACCACGGCGTTACGCTGGCCGGCAACACGATCGATGGAACGGAAACGGGCGTCTTTGGCTGGAACGACGCGGCGCTGACGATAACGGGCGGATCGATCACGAACGCGCATGACCCATCGCTGGGGCTGAATATCGGCGTGCTTCTGGATAACTTCAATCCCCTTTCGTCTCATGCCGCGACGAACAACGAATCGTTCACTCTCTCTGGCGTTCAATGCAGCAACGACGATACGGCCGTCGAGGTGATCGACGAGGGAGACCCAGCCGCCGTTTCCGCTCATTTGACGAACGGCACTCACATCACCGGCGGAAACTACGGCGTGTATGTTAGCGGTGCTAACGCCTCGGCCACGCTCGATGATGTGACGATCGACGATCCGCAATACGGCGTCGCTCTCTACGGCGGCAGCGCGTCGATCAGCAATAGCGCGATCGAGCACAACACCGTCGGCGTGTTCGTCGCAGACGGCGGTCAAATCACGTCGCTCAGCGGCAATAGCATCACCCTCAACGGCACGGGGGTTGAAGTTGGAAGCGCCGGCACGCTTGGTTCGACGACCGACAACAGTATTATCGCCAACACGGGCGACGGCATTCTGATCGACTCCAATGCGACCGCCGTCGGAGCGATCAGCAACAACAATTTGTCGGGCAACAACACGGCAAACTCCGGCGGGTTTGCCCTCGATAATCTCAGCAGTCTCACGGTTGATGCTTCATTCAACTATTGGAAGACCGACGCTGCCGAAAGCGACGTCCAAGGCGAGATCAACGGCATCGCGAACGTCGATTACACGCCCTGGCTCAGTACCGCCGCCGATTTGGCCAATGGCTACGGCGCCTATCAGATCCTCAATGTCGGCTCTGGCGGCGCTCCTGAATCCAATCGCATCAATGAAGCCATCGGCGGCCTGGCGGCCGGCGGTCTGGTCAACGTCTACCCGGGCACATATGTCGAGCAAGTGGTGATCGGCAAGAACCTCACACTCGAAGGCACCGACGAGTCGGGCGTGATCATCCAATCACCCGCGAGCGTTCCCGCGTTTTTCACCACCAGCTGCAACGGCCTCGAGAATCACCCGGTCGTATACGTTCATAATGCGCATGTCATGGTCGAGAGTCTGACCGTCGATGGCAATGGCCAGGGCGGCTCCGGCGGCGCCAATGCGAACTATCGCTTTGAGGGCGTCGGATACTACGACGCCACCGGCACGATCGACCATGTGACGATCGAGCATATCCGTGAAACGCCGCTCAGCGGCGATCAGCAGGGGGTCGGAATCTTCGCTCAGAACGACGACGCGGTCGCCCGCTCGCTGAACATCACGAACGACACGATCTTCGATTACCAAAAAGGCGGCATCGTCGTGAACGGCGCTGGGCTCGATACCTCCGTCGCGAACAACGTCGTCACCGGCATCGGGCCGACCAGCCTGATTGCCCAAGATGGGATTCAGATCAGTCGCGGCGCGGTTGCCAGTGTCACCGGCAACACGGTCGATGGCAATAGCTACACGCCGGCATCAACGCCCGGCGACTATGCCGCCGGAATCCTGCTCTATCAGGCCGGCGATGGAACGTCCGTGACCGCCAACACGGTCGGCGCAACGACCGGCAGCGACGCGGGCATCTTTTTGGACGGGACCGGCGGCAACATCACGATCGGCCAGAACACGGTCGAGAACAGCGCTCATGCCGGCATTTACCTCACGGATAACGTCGGCGGAAGCACCGTCAGCGAGAATCTCGTCGAGAACAACGCGGCTGGGATCGTGATCGACGCCGCCGCGACGAACGTCGGCGCCATCCACGACAACGGCATCATCGGCAATTCCGGCGGCGGCTTGGTGAATAATTCGAGCACGTCCGTCGATGCCATCGACAATTGGTGGGGCAGCGCCAGCGGCCCGGCAAATCCCGGCAATACATATAACGTCGGCCACCAGGGAAATAGAGTGGTCGGCCCGGCGAGCTTCGTGCCGTGGCTCGCAAGCGGCGCGAACGATGCCCCTCCCGGTCCCGGTTTCATACCGCACTCTGCAGCAACCTTCGCCCCGGTCACGGTGACAGAAACGGGCGACCAGTTCTCGTCGATTCAGGCGGCCATCAATGATCCCACGACGTTGTCGCGTGATCACGTTGTGCTTGCCGCGGGCACATTTACCGAGAATGTTGACGTTACTAAGTCGCTCACGATCGTCGGCGCGGGCCAAGGATTGACAACGGTTTATCCCGCCACCTCCGATCCGACCACTGGCGGCTCGCTGGGCGGTAGCACGGTCTTCCTGGTTGATGCGAGCAATGTCGCGATCGAAGACCTAACGGTCGACGGCAACAATCCGAACATCACGAGCGGCGTTACAGTCGGCGGCGTGGACATCGACGCCCGCACCGGCATCATCACGGATTGGAACTTGCCTAATTCATTGACCGGCTTCACTGTGAAGAACGTCACGGTCCAGAACATCTGCCTTCGGGGCATCGAGTATTCCAACGGCGGCAGCGGCACCGGCACGATCGACATCGAGAACGACACGGTTACGAACGTCCAGGGTGATCCCAGCAACTCCATCGCCATCTTCAACTATGCTGGCAGTGGCACCATCGCCGGCAACACAGTCTCCTACGCCTCGGATGCTATTTCGGCCAATCATTCGCTGGGAACCCAATTCCACGACAATGTCATCACCCATTCGCTGAGCGGCATTCACACCGACAACATGGGCGATGGCGGCGGCACGGCCGACGCCATCTACGACAACAACATTTCGCTCGGCGGCGCCGGAAGCTATGGAATCTTCGTCTTTGTTCCGTACCTTAATGTTGCCGTGCATGACAACGTGATCAGCGGCGTCGATGTCGGTCTTGCCGCATTTGGTGGCCAGCACGGTGGCTCCGCGAACTTCGTCAACAACACCGTCTCCGTCAACGCCGGCGGCACGGGCGCGTTCGTAACGACCGATACCCTCGGCTACGGTGAGATGAACGTCGCCGCCACGTTCACCGGCGGCTCGTTCTCCGGCGGCCAGACCGGCAATTTCATCCAGCAGCTCGCCGGCGCGACCGCGAACGCCACGATCAACGGCGTCACCATCGACGATCCGACGACCGGCATCTACGTCATCGGCGGCCACGCCAATATCAGCAACAGCCATATCTACAACAACACCACCGGCATCGAGATTGATGCCGGCGCCTTGGCCACGCTCAGCGGCAACACTTTCGACGGCGGCAGCTCGGCCACGGACAACACCGAGGACTTGAAGATCGACAGCGGCGCCGGCTTGGTCACCACCAGCGGCGACACGTATGCCGGCAACAACTATTTCATCGACAACCTCTCCACCCAGAACATCGATGCGACGACCGACATCTTCCGCAATGTCAGCGCGACGGACACGAACTTCCGCATCGAAGACAAGATGTACCACAAGGTGGATGACAACTCGCTCGGTTTGATCACTTGGGTCACCGGCAACCTGTACGTGACGACGCCCGGGAGCCATTCGGGCACCACCGCCGACACCGATTCCAACATCCAGCGCGGCATCGACGCCGCCAACCCTGGCGACACCGTCAATGTAGAAGGGGGAACCTACTCGCGCGCCGGCGCCGGCGACACAGTGGTTAATATCGACAAGAGCGTCACCGTCTTGGCCACCGATGGCCCGACCGTCACGACGATCGATGGAAATTCGGCGACGGAGAATTATTACGTCGTTACCATTTCGGCGAGCAACGCCACGCTTTCCGGCTTCACGATCACCAACGCGGCCTACAGCGACACGGCGGATGCCTCCGGCGTCCTAGTTGAATCGCCGACAGCAGCCGCTCTTGTCGGAGACCGCATCACAAGCAATGTGATCCACGATATTGGCGCGCTGACCCGTTCGTCCGCGTACGCCACGCTGGGCATCAATGTCGAAGAGGCGGTCGACGGCATAGAGCTTGACCACAATACGATCTACAACATCGGAAATGCCGATCCCAGTTCCTTTGCGATTGGAATCCTAACTGCCGGCGACCCGGGACACGAGGTCGACGGAGCGAATATTCACGACAACATAATCTATGCCGTCTCCCATCCCACTTTTTCCGCCGGCATCGACGCGGGAAGCAGCTCACAGAATCTCACGATTCAAGCCAATACAATCGGTTCAAGCGCAGCCGGCGGTTCAGTCGGCTACGGCATTCGGACTGGATCGAGCGTTAGCGGAAATGTGAACATCACCGCGAACACCGTGGTCAATGCGACCGTCGCCGGGATCGATCTCAACTCGACGTTCAGCGAGACGGTTTATCGTAATACGGTCTATGGTTCCGGCGTCGGTCTTGATGTGGAGAATGGCGCCGTGCTCACTTCGGCCACGCAAAACTTCTTTGGCAACGGCAGCGATCCGATCCACCTGACGGGCAACACGACAGGCGTTTTGATCGCCAACGGCGCCGCGTCGGTGGGGCCGATTACGAGCGATAGCATCTCAGGTAACAGCCATGCCGGCTTGGAGAACGATTCGACCCATAACATCGATGCCGATTATGACTGGTGGGGATCGGCGAGCGGCCCGACCAATGCGGCGAATCCCGGCGGCACCGGCGATGTGATTATCGACCCGACAGTCACTTTCTCGCCGTGGCTAACCGACGGCACCGACACTCAACCGACGACGCCCGGCTTCCAGCCCAACGGGAATGCGGCCGCCGGCATCAGCGGCCCATCCACGGGCACGGAAGCGGCGACTTACACGCTGAGCCTTAGCCCCTCGTCCGACATTTCAAGTTGGGACATTAATTGGGGCGACGGCACGATGGCCACGCCCGACATTCAGCATGTCGACGGTGATCCGGCCACAGTGACTCACGTCTTCGCCGAAGAGGGGAACGTCACGATTTCGGCCGTCGCTCATACGATCAGCAGCGGCAACGTTAATTCCAACGACGTGAATGTTACCGTGGCGGATGCGGCGTTGACGGAAAACAGCTTCTCGCCCCCCGCGGCCACCGAGGGGGCCGCATTCGCCGGCACCGTGTTCAATTTCAACGACACCGATCCGAACGGCACGGCCAGCGACTTTACGGCCGTGGTGGTTCTCGGTAACGGCAACACGGTGACGCTGACTAGCACGGCGAGCGCCGACGGCCAGATCGTGGCGAACGGCAGCACTTTCGACGTCAATCTCAATCACACTTACCTCGAAGAGCTGGCGGCACAAACCTTCAGCGTGACGGTGACGGATGCCGGTGGGGCGACCGTTAGCGACACCACAACGCACTTCACCGTGGCCGACGCGGCCCTGACCGCCGGCGCTCTCACGCCACCGGCGGCCACCGAGGGCGCGCCTTTCACGGACGTCCAGCTCTTCCACTTCACCGATGCCGATCCCAACGGGGTGGCCGGCGACTACACCGCGACGATCACTTGGGGCGACGGCACGACCTCCACGGTCACCAGCACCCATACCGCCGCTGGCCAGATCGTGGGCGACGCCGCGCACGGCTTCGACGTCCTCGGCAGCCACACTTATCTGGAAGAGGCGACCGGCCTGAACTTCAAAGTCTCGGTCACCGACCATTCCACGTATTCAAACGGGTTTGAGACGGGCGACACCGGCACGAGCGATTGGACCAACGACGTTACGGGAGTTGACGGCTCGGGTATCACGGTGGTGACGACGGGCAGCGGATTGTTGCCGAGCGCTCCGGCTTCTGGTTCTCACTACGCCGTGGTTACGAACACGGACGATGGGTATTCCTCCGGCTACGGTGATTCCGGATTCACGCGATTCGGCGGTAACCAGAAGACCTATACTGGTCCGTTCGATCAATCGATCGCGATTTATATTAACACCGCTTGGGCTGCGCCGGCCGCAGGTTATTCTCCGGCCTTCTGGCTCGACATGGCCCCGAATCATCCGCCGGGCAATTACGGAGCGGAGCACAACTTCCGCTTCTGGGTGGATGGCTCCGGCACAATCAAAGTGACGGCCGACAGCGATGCCCTAAGCAACGCCTTCGCCACGATTAGCACCTCAGGTTGGTACACCTTCGAAATGGTCTTCTACAAGGCCGCCAATCCGTCGGATCCAGCGCTGACCGACATGCACGTCATCGACTCGACCGGCGCCGTCGTCGGTTCCAAGACGGCCCTCCCGGCGAATTCCCCCGGCGGACCGATGCCTAGCTCAGATTTAACGGGCCATGGCTACGCTTGGCTCACGGTCTGGCAGAACGGCTTTGCCAACGACCAACTGGCGATCGACAACATGAACACGGCCGTGCTGCCGATCTCCGCCAGCGCCGCGATCAATGTGGCCGACGCAGACCTAAGCGGCACAAATTCGGCGACGGCTACCGGCGGTGTCGAAGGCGTGACCGCGGCCACACTTTCGGGCGCGACCTTCACGGATGCCAACTCCGGCGCGCCATCGACCGATTTCAGCACCTCGATCGATTGGGGAGACAGCACCCCACTGGACACCTCGGCCACTGTCAGCGGCAACGCCGGCAGCTACACCGTCAACGGCTCGCACGTATACGGCGAAGAGGGGACCTACCACTTCACGATCACGGTGACCGACGACGGCGGCCAGTCGACGACCATCACCGGCTCGACCACTGTCGGCGACGCTGTCCTGACGGGCAGCAGCGCGGCGACGACAACCGGCGGGATCGAGGGAGTGACCGCGGCCACCTTGGGCAACGCCACCTTTAGCGATGCCAACACTGGCGCGCCGTCGAGCGACTTCAGCACTTCGATCGATTGGGGAGACAACACCGCTCTGGACACCTCGGCCACCGTCAGCGGCAGCGCCGGCAGCTACACTGTCAACGGCTCGCACCTCTATGCCGAAGAAGGCACCTACAACTTTACGATCACGGTGACCGACGATGGCGGCCAGACGACGACGATCAAGGGCTCGACCACCGTGGCCGACGCAGTCCTGACTGCGGCGACGGGCGTGGATATTACCGGAACGGAAGGGACCAGCACAGGGGTCGTTCCCGTCGCCACCTTCCGTGACCTGGGTGGGGCCGAACCCAACGCCGCCGATCCGGGGACGATCGCCAACAACTACTCCGCCACGATCAATTGGGGCGGCGCCGGCGCCGGCAGCAATGCCGGGACCATCGTCTACAACAGCATGACGGACACGTTCACCGTCGAAGGCAGCTTCACTTACACCGAGGACGGGAGCCACACCGTCAGCGTTCACATCGTGCACGAGAACGGGATCACGGCCGACACCACCAGCACTGCGGTCGTGACGGAGCCGACAATAACCGGCACGAGTGCGACGCTTACGGCGATCAATGAAGGGGACGCCTCGGCTCCGGTGACGGTGGCAACGTTCACTCATGCCAATGGCGTCGAGCCCGCCGCCGACTTCACGGCCGTAGTGGACTGGGATATTCCCGGCCACATGGCCGATCCGGCGGTGGTTTCGCAACCGGGCGGGCCAGGGACGAACTATGTCGTCACGGCCACACGGCCCGTGTATAGCGAGGCGGCAACCGCCTACGCCGTTACGGTGGCGATCAGCGAGGATGGTGCGGCCTCGCTCGTCGACGACACGTTGGCGGTCAACGAGCCGGCGATCAACGCTCAGTCGGCGACGTTGGCGAGCATTGTCGAGGGCCAAGCGTCGGCGGACGTCGAAATCGCCACGTTCGCGCACGCCAACGGCGTGGAGCCAGTTGGTCATTTCAGCGCCACGGTGGATTGGGGGCAAGGTCCGGTAGCGGCCGACGCGGTGACGCAGGACGGCGGCGGCACCTACCACGTGACCGCGTCGCGACCAGTGTTCGCCGAAGAAGGATCTCATCCGGTCGCGGTGGTGATCAGCGACAACGACAGCTCGGCGGTGACGACGAGCACTACCGACACGCTGTTGGTAACCGAACCGGCGATCAGCGGCTCCGTCGCAGTACTTTCCCCGGTGAACGAAGGAGATGTTTCGGCGAGTGTCACCGCGGCGTCCTTCACTCATGCCGGCGGAGTCGAGCCGGCGACAGACTTCACGGCGACCGTGGATTGGGGCATCGATGGCCATCACGCCGATTCCGCCACCGTCGCTCAGCCGGGCGGAACAGGCAACGCATACGTCGTGACGGGCGATCGCCCGGTGTACGCCGAGGAGGGGACCTATGCGGTCAGTGTAACGATCAGCGACGACGGAAGTCCGACAACGATCAGCGGCGGTTCAATCACGGTAGCCGACGCGGCCCTGACGGCCGCCACGGGCGTCGCCGTCAGCGGCACCGAAGGAACGAGCACGGGGACCATCGCCGTCGCCACTTTCCGCGACCTGGGTGGGGCCGAACCCAACGCCGCCGATCCGGGGACGATCGCCGACAACTACTCCGCCACGATTAATTGGGGCGGCGCCGGCACCGGCAGCAGCACTGGGTCCATCGTCTACAACAGCATGACCGATACGTTCACCGTCCAAGGCAGCTTCGCCTACGCCGAGGAAGGGAGCTACACCGTCAGCGCGCATATCGTACACGAGGGCGGGATCACGGCTGACACTGCCAGCACGGCCACGGTGGGCGACGCGGCCCTGACCGGAAGTAGCGGCGCGACGGCGGCAGGGGTCGAGGGGACCGCCAATAGCAGCATGCTCTCTGGCGCGACATTTACGGACGCGAATCCGGGCGACCACAGCGGCGACTTCACCGCCACGATCACGTGGGGAGACACCGGCCCGACTTCGCTGGGGACCGTCAGCTACGACAGCGCAAGCCAGACGTACACGGTCGCCGGCTCGCACACTTACTCTGAGGACGGCTCGTACAGCATCAGCATCGTCGTGGTCGATGACGGCGGCAGCACGGCCACGATCACCGGCACCGCCACCGTCGCCGAAGGGGTGTTGAGTTTCACGAGTGGGACGCCATTCAGCACCGTTGAAGGGAACGATTCTGGGACGCAGACGGTGGCCAACTTTAGCGACGCGGGCCTTGAGCCAGCGACGGTTTACAGCGCCGTGATCCATTGGGGAGACGGCCAGGACAGCGCGGGGTCGGTGACTCAGACCAGCCCCGGCCACTTCAGCGTGACGGGCGACCACACCTACGCCGAGGACAACTCGTACAACGTCAGCGTCACGATCACCGACGATACCGTGCCCACGACGAGCAGCACCACCGACACGGCCACGGTGACTGAAGGCGGGTTGAGCTTCACCGGCGGGACGGCCTTCGGCGCGGTGGAAGGGAACGATTCTGGGACGCAGACGGTGGCCAACTTCGGCGACGCGGGCCTTGAGCCGGCGTCGGCTTACAGCGCCGTGATCCATTGGGGAGACGGCCAGGACAGCGCGGGGGTAGTGACCCTGACCAGCTCCGGCCACTTCAGCGTGATGGGAAGCCACAGCTACGCCGAGGAGAACTCGTACAACGTCAGCGTCACGATTAGCGACGACGGGGTGGGCACGACCAGCGGCACCACCGACACGGCCACGGTGACTGAAGGCGGGTTGAGCTTCACCAACGGGAACATGTTTAGCGCCATGGAAGGGTTCGCTACGGGGACGCAGACCGTGGCCAACTTCAGCGACACGGGCCTTGAGCCGGCCACCGCCTACAGCGCCATGATCCATTGGAGCACCGGTCAGAATACGGTCGGCGTGGTGACGCAGACCAGCCCGGGTCAATTCGCCGTGACGGGAAGCACCACCTACGCCGAAGACGGCTCGTATAACATCAGCGTCACGATCACAGACGATGGGAATCATGCTACCACGGCTTTCACCGACACGGCGACGGTCCACGAGGGCGTTGTCAGCTTCACCAATGGCACCCCGTTCACATCGGTGGAAACGAGCGATTCGGGGACGCAGATAGTAGCCAACTTCAGCGACACGGGCCTCGAACCGGCGACCGGCTACAGTGCCACGGTCCATTGGGGCGACGGCAACGACAGCACGGGGACGGTGACCCAGACGAGCCCCGGCCACTTTGCGATCAGCGGCAGCATCACTTACGCCGCGCACGGATCGTACAACATCAGCGTCACCATCGATGACGACAACGTGAACACCACGAGCGGCACGACCGACACTGCCACAGTGGTCGATCGCCTGACAGTGATCAACACCAATGACAGCGGGCCGGGATCGCTGCGGCAAGTAATCCTTTACGCCAACACGCTTTCGGGTCCGACGCACACGATCACGTTCGCGATTCCGGCTGGACCGCAGACGATCAATTTGCTTTCGCCATTGCCGGCGACGACGGTTCCCGCCGTCATGGTGCTCGACTCGACGCAAAACGTCGTCGTCGTATCGCCGTCGCCGAGTTCGCGAGACAACTTTGGCACTCTGACCAAAACCGGCGCCGGCACGCTGACGATCAGCGGAGCCAACAATTTTGGCGGCAACGTCCAAGTCGACTCCGGCTTGTTGACCTTGAACAATTCCGTCGCGCCGACCTTGACCGCCGGAATCACGGCCACGGCGGACGGCGCGGGCACATTGGAACTCGCCGGCACGGTTTCCGCTCTCTCGGGCGGGGCCAACGGAGTGAACGTCAGCAACACCAGCATGGCGGCTTCCGGGTTGTTGGTCTCGGGCACTAACCAAGTCGTCGGTGGCATTGACGGTACGGGCAACGTCGTCGTCAACGCCGGGAGCGATCTGACGGCCAATCACATCGTTCAGGGCGCGCTGGTGATCGGCGGCGCACCCGGCAATTCCGCCACGGTGACGATCGCGGCGTCGGACGCTTCAGGGAACCCAATGGCAGCCGCCGCGGCGTCCAGCGACTCGCAAGCGACCGCGAGTGTCGCCACGGCATCGAGCGACGGGGGAACGAGCGCGGCCGGCAATGCAATGAGCATGGCCGAGCTGCTAGCCGCCATTCGCGCCCGGCGGTTGGCGCGGCAAGCGGCCACGATCACGGCGTCCGCGTCCGCTTTCGTCAGCGAGGCTTCCGCGAGCGTCGCGGCGCCAACGGTCGTCGAATCTAGCGCCGTTGCGGCGCCGTCAGTGGCCGAGTCTACCGCCGTTGCGGCGCCCGCCGTCATCGAGTCGACCGATGTGGCCGCCAGCGCGGAGGCCCCACTGGCGACAAGCCTTAAGTCGGCGAGCGTCGTCACCTTGTTCGGCTTCAATCTCGACGGGACCGTGAGTGGGAGTCATGTATCGAATCTCGCGGCCGGCACGAGCGTTTCGATCGCGTCGGGCGCGGATCAATCGAGCATAACCGACAACCTTCATGGCTCGATCGGGGCGAGCGGCAAGCTCGATCCGGGCGCCGTCTCGGCCGCATTCGATGCGGAGGATTTGGAATGGCTCGGTTCGGATCCCTTCTCCACGGCGGCTCAGCCCGCGGAGGCGCAAGATCCGGCCAGCATCGACGGAAGTCTCCTGGCCGACGATCTAGTCGAAGCGATCGGGTCGCAGTGGCGCAATTGACGGTTGAACGTCGCCGCGACGATTCGTCCCTGGCGGCTCGCCAAGGCGGGAACTGTGCCTGCCCGATAGGCCATTTCGAAAACCGCCGGGTGGCACATCCGCCGTGGCGGGGGCTGTCCCTTTTTGCGGCGGGCGCCATCGCCGCAATGGTCGCGGAACAAAAGGGGATCGTCCTCTCTCCGCAAGCGGTTTTCGGATCGGCTTTACTCGGCCTCTGAACTCCGCAATTAGCCGGACAAAAGTTTATGGATTTTTGTTTGCGATGCTTCTTACGGCCATCTATACTTCTCCCTAAGTTTGGTGGATGTGGCGCAGACGTATTCGGCCACGATGCCGAATTTCGCACACAGGCTCCAGGAGGCCGCTCATGTTTCCGACCGCCGCGTCGCGTCGCGCATCCCTCTTCACGCCGCCCTGCGCATGCGGCACCACGACGCGGAGTTTAGCGGGGATCGCCTTTAATTCGATGGCTGCCAAGCGGCGGTCGCGTTTCGCTGATCGCGCTTGCCTAATGGCCCTAGCCATTGCGGCGAGTTGGCTGTGTTCAGCCACGGGCCGCGCGGCGCAATACATCTGGACAGCTCCGGCCACGAGCGAGATAACCGACACGTTCTCCAACTCGACCGATTGGTCCGCTCTGCCCGTCAGTGCAACCAGCGCCGAGATCACGTTCGAAAGCACGGGAACGGGAACGATCTTTCCCTCCAACCTGGTCGATACAATCACCGACGGCGTGAGCGGCTTCTCATTGAACATTCTTGATCTCGGCGGCACGGGGAGTTCGAGCGGCAGCGGAGACGTGATCAACGTTGTCGCCGCTTCGAGCGGTTCATTCAGCATCGGCGGCGGCACGAATCCCACGGTCAATCTAGTCGCCAATAGCGGCTCCGATGGTCTGACGTATAACGTTAGTGTCCCCATAGCGCTCACTGCCACCACGACGTTTAGCGGTAACGGCACCGCCACGTTCATTTTTTCCGGCGCCATGAGCGGCACCGGGGGATTCGTGAAGACCGGTGGCTCGAACATGACGTTGAGCGGAAACCAGGGAAACATCTCGTGGGGTTCATCGACCACGATCAACGGCGGCACGCTGACGCTCGACTACTGCACCAATAACAGCACCGCCTTAACCGGCTCGGCAACCAATCAACTCATCTCCAACAGTACAGGCCTGAATCTGGGCGGCGGAACGCTGGCCCTCGTTCCCAACGCGAGCGCCGCGACCTTGGCAAAGCTCGGTAACGGATTGACGCTTACCGTCGGCACCGGCTCGACGATCAGCTCGGCCGCCGCGGTCGGCGGCACGAATTTCGCTTTGGGAGCGATCACCCGCAATTCTGGAAGCGCGATCGATTTCAGCCTCCCCGTTTCGTACACGGGCGGCTCGCCGACGGGCAAACTCACGACGACGACGCTTAACAACAGCGCCGGAATTCTCGGCGGTTGGGCCACGGTCAACGGTCAGGATTGGGCGATGGAAAGCGGCAGCACTCCGTTTAGTATCGTCCCCTTCGGTTCGTACAATACGACCCTACCGACCGCCGGCGGCTCCGGCCTCGTGAATTATTTTCTTTCCGGTGGTCAGACTCAGCCGGCAGGCAGCGGGGCGACGAACGCCAACTCATTGAAGATCGTCGGTGACGGCACTTTGGCCTTGAACAACAACAACTTTTTCGTAAGCAGTGCTGGCGCCGGCGGCCTGCTCTACGCCGGCGGCGGCGTCACTAATCAATACACCATCAGTAGCACCTTCAGCACCACCGGTCTCAGCGCGGGATCCGGCGCTGAGTTGCTTATCGATGCATTCACCGGCGCCACGTTAACCGTCCAATCGCCGATTCGGTCGGGCACTGGCGGCTCCGTCACCAAGACTGGCGGCGGCACGTTGATCCTATCCAGCAACTTCAATAACTATACGGGCGGGACAAACATTACTGGCGGCACGCTCCAGATCGGCGTTGCATCGGCCCTCGGAACTGGCGCCACCGTCGTGGGGCCCGGCGGGACGCTCGACCTGAACGGCCAGACGATTACTAACTCGGTGACCCTGAACGGCAGCGGGGTCGGCAACAGCGGCGCACTGATCGATTCGATCGCGACCGCAGCCTCGCTCAACGGCGGCGCTTTCAATCTCGGCAGCGATGCTGCAATCGGCGGCTCGGGCAACGTGACACTGACGAGCAGCGTGAGCAGCATCAACTGGAACAGCCATAATCTGATCAAAGCCGGTGCTGACACGCTAAACGTCGCCCATTCCGCCAGTAGCGGGCTTGCCTCACTGACAGTCAACGGCGGCGTTTTCCAGTATGGAATCAGCACCGTCTTGGCCAGCTCCTCCGCCGCGGTCACGGTCAACACGGGCGCCACGCTCGATCTCAACAGTTTCAGCGACACGATCGGAGGCCTGCTGACGCTCAATAGCGGGGCCATCACCCTTGGCGGGTCGAACGGTACGCTGACGTTGAAGAATTCGCCGTCCGGCGTGGCACTCACGGGCACTGGCGCAAGCGCAATCAGCGGCGGCGGCACGAGCGGCCTGACGTTAAACAGCAGCAGCACCAATTTCAACGTCCCCAATTCCACTGACGCGTTGACGATCAGCAGCAACATCAGCGGAAACAGCCAAGCCCTTGTCAAGACGGGCGCCGGAACGCTGATCTTGAGCGCCGCAAATGGCAACTCGTACACGGCAGGAACCGCGATCAACGGCGGCGCCGTTCAGGTGACGAACACCTCCGGCTCCGCACTGGGCACGGGCGCCGTTACCGTCGCCAGCGGGGCGACGTTGCTCGGGTCGAGCGCGGCCGGTCAAGGAATTGTCGGCGGCCCGGTCACGGTCAGCGGCACAATTTCCGCCGGCAATGCTTTGGCCAGTTCCGTGCTGACTCTTTCCGCGAACGGCACCGGCCTGACGATGAATTCGGGGGCAACGTTCGCATTCTCGCTCGGCCCTCCCAACGGCGCCAATAGTGGCACTCCATTGATCAATCTCAATGGCAGCTCGAGCGCGCTGCTGCTGCCCACGACCGCGAGCACGGTGAATGTCGCACTATCAGGCTCACCTACGGCGGGCACATACGATCTGCTGAAGTACCTCGGATCGGCTGTCGGCAGCACGAATTTCAACAGCTTAAAGACACCCGTCGGACCGTCGGGATTCACTTACGCGCTCGTCAATAATTCGGTGAATAAGGAGATCGATCTCACGGTTGCCAATGCGATCATCAACGGCGTGTGGACGCAAACCGCCGCCAGCGGCAGCGGTTCGCCAGCAGGCTGGGGGACGGCCGCCAATTGGAGCAGTAATCCAAGCATCCCGGGAAATGCGGGCGACTCGGCCACATTCGGCGCCGCCACGACCAACAATCAATTCATTAACCTCGCCGCGGCGACAACCGTCGGATCGCTGACGTTCAACAATCCGAATGCCGTCAGCGCCGGCAGCGGCCAGTTCACGATCGCCGGCGGCAGTGGTTCGTTTGCGCTGACACTGAACAACAACGGCAATGGCGTGACGGTCACCAACAGCACCGGTGTCAACACGATCTCTGCCCCGATAGTGCTCTCCGATGCCGGCGGAGTGACCCTCAACGCGGCAGGCGGCGCGGCGACCGCGCTCACGATCTCCGGTCCTATCTCCGGCAATTCGGCGTTGACGGTCAACAGTCCGAACACCAACACCGGGACGGTGGTTCTCTCGGGAAACAGCCTGACACAACCCAACATTTATTCCGGGCCGACCACAATCTTCGGCGGCACCCTCTTGGCCGGGGCCACGAACACGCTCTCGGCCAACTCGGCCGTTAGTGTCAGCGCGGGGGCCTTGGATGTATCGGGATTCGCCAACACGGTAAAATCGCTTGCGGTCGGCAGTGGCGGGACGCTGCGCGTCGGACTCGGCAATGTACTCACCAGCGCGAATTCCGCAAGCTTCGCCGGCACTCTGAGCGTCGGTGGCACGGCAAGCTTAGGCAGTTACGAACTACTCGGCTATTCCTCGGAGACCGGAACCTTCGCGACGACGAATGCGGCCGACTATCCAAACTACAAGCTGGTGTACAACTCCGGCGAATTGGATCTGCAGCACTTGGCCGACCAAAGCCTCAGCGGCGCCGCCCCGGCGACGATCAACGTCATCGCCGGCGCAAGTACAAGCATTAGCGCCACGCTTACCAACACTGCCCCGAGCGGATCGGCGGCATTGAACGTGGCGCTGCCTAACACCAATGGCACTGGCGGAATGGTGACTGGCCTGACTTCCTCGACGGGCTCCACGGTCGTCGTCGGCACGCCCTCGGCCGTTAGCGGAACATTCACGGCCAGTTTTTCCGTCGGTCTGAGCCGGACTTGGTCCATCGCGAACGTCGACTCGACCGCTGTAACGACCAGTGCAAGTGCGGGGGGCGCGGTGAATGTCTACAACCATTCAAACGCGCAATTGAGCATCGCCGGCGGCAATAACCAGTCGGTGCTCGTGAATGGAGCGCTGTCAGCGGTCACGCTGACCTTGGACAATACGACGGCCACTACCGGTGTAAGCACGCCGGCCCCTCTAGACGTGAGCAGCTCGAACAACCTGAGCGGCCCGTCCGGGTCGCTGGCGGTGGGCTCCAACAGCAGTGGGAGCTACACAGCGACAGGATTGAGCGACAGTACCGTGGGTGCGGGCCAGACGTTGAGCGCGAGTCTGATGGCAGGAGACTCGGCAACTGTCGCCGGCCACGGCAGCCTAAGCACGCTCAGTCAGAACATTACCTACAATGTCTACGACCATGTAAGTGGGTCCGCCACTGGTGCGACGATCGCTCTTCCGGATTCGATTGTTGGCTACAGTGGCACGCTTAACGGCCTCGCCAATGCCAGCATCAGCAACGCCAGCGGCTTT